>CAZSGB010000073.1:0-4115 GCA_964606355.1 uncultured Gammaproteobacteria bacterium
CGGAGTAAAAACTAAGATTAAAATTAAAGATAATGACCGGGAAAGACATATCTATATCATAGGTAAGTCAGGTGTTGGTAAATCTGTCTTGCAAGCTAATTTAATAAATCAGGATATTAAAAATGGTGAAGGTGTTTGTGTAATTGATCCTCATGGTGATTTAGTTGATGCTGTTTTAGAACATATACCTGATGAACGCATGGATGAAGTAATACTATTTGATCCTGCTGATACGGAGCGACCTATCGGTTTAAACATGTTAGAATATCAAACTGATGAACAAAAAACATTTGTCATTAATGAAATGATAAATATTTTTGATAAGTTGTATGATTTAAAAGCTACTGGTGGTCCAATGTTTGAACAGTATATGCGTAATGCTATGCTCCTCATGATGGAAGATAAAGAATCAGGTTCTACGTTGCTTGAGGTGCCTAAAGTTTTAGCCGACGCCTCATTTAGAAAGTATAAATTAGCTAATTGTAAAAATAGCGTGGTTAGAGATTTCTGGGAGCAAGAAGCAGGAAAAGCTGGAGGCGAAGCTTCATTAGTTAACATGGTTCCTTATATTACTTCTAAATTAACACCCTTCCTTTCTTCTGATTTAATGAGACCGATTATTGCTCAACAATACAGTTCCTTTAATATCCGTGAAGTAATGGATCAAAAGAAAATATTATTAGTTAAATTATCTAAGGGTAAAATTGGTGAATTAAGTACTAATTTATTAGGTATGGTTATCGTTGGTAAGATATTAATGGCGGCTTTATCAAGAGTAGATCTACCAGAAACTGAGCGAACACCTTTCTACTTATACATTGATGAATTTCAGAATTTTATTACTGAATCTATTGGAGTTATCTTGTCAGAAGCTAGGAAATACAAATTATGTTTAACTATTGCTCATCAATATATTGGACAACTAGTCAAGGAAAAAGATACGACTATTCGTGATGCAGTTTTTGGTAATATTGGTACCTTAATATCGTTTAGAATTGGTCCAGATGATGCTGAAATTATTGCTAAGCAACTAGCGCCAGTATTTAACGAACATGATGTAATTAATATACCTAAGTATAATGCCTATATTAAATTATTAATTGATAATCAAAATCCTCCCGCTTTTAATCTTTCGCCTTTTGCCTTAATTTCAGGTGATAAAATAAAGATAGATAAGATTAGACAGTTATCAAGACTTCAATATGGTCGGGATAGACAAATAATTGAACATGAAATAGCTGAAAGATTAAGAATTGCTTCGAAACCAATTATTACACCAGTTTAAAACACCTAACAATTTAATATGTATTTATTAATTATTTTTTTTATCATTCTTTTAGTTATTCTTCTAACTATGTTTAATGCTACTTTTAAAGCGGCACCTTGGGTACCAAGTGGTAAAAAAAATATTGAAAAGATTTTAGAGCTAGCTGAAATTAAAAAAGGGGACGTAGTTTATGATTTAGGTTCAGGTGATGCGAGATGGTTAATTGCCCTAGCTAAAAAAACTGAAGCTAGTAAAATAATTGGTTATGAAATATCTTTTTTACCATATTTTATATCTCGAATAAAATTATTGTTCATGAGAAAAAATAATATTAAGATATTATTTAAAGATTTTTTTAAAGCAGATTTTTCTAAAGCTAATGTTATCTTATGCTTTTTAACACCCATGGCGATGAAAAAGCTAGAACCTAAATTAAAGAGTGAACTAAAACCTAAGACTAAGTTTATATCCTATGCTTTTAGATTACCAAATACTGAGTTTACTAAAAAATCTAAAGTTACTGAAAAATCTTTACCTATCTATCTATATCAATATTAAATAGTAACAACTTATTAACATCAGTACTCTTGACACTATTTAAAAAATTGGTATAGTTAAGTAAAAGAAAAACTAAAAGAAAATTAAAACAGATATTAAAAAATAAAAATATGAAAAATAGTCAAGATGAATTAAAAGATATTCTTGAGAATATCGAAATACAAATACAAAAATGTAAGGTTTTAATTGATGGTGGAACCTTAACACCTGAAAGTAATATAGATTACAAGAAAAAAGCTAAGAAAGTTGGTGAAGAAATAGAGAAGAATGAAGAACGGATCATTGAAGGTGTTTTTGATGGTCAGAAAATGATTGGTCCTGACGGTAAAGAATATTCTATTCCCGCTAATTATGTTTCTAAATCTAAATTAGTTGAAGGGGATATTTTAAAATTAACGATTGATGGTTCTGGTAATTTTGTTTACAAACAAATTGGCCCAGTAGAACGTGAGCGTTTAGTGGGTACCTTAGTTAGAGATGAATCAGGCGATGATTATATCGTCATGGTTGATAAGAAAGTATATAAAGTAATTTTAGCTTCGGTTACGTATTTTAAGGGAGATGAGGGTGATGAAGTTATTATCTTGGTACCAAAAGGGACAGATAGCCAGTTTGCAGCTGTTGAAAATGTTATTAAAAAAAGATAAATAATTTAGATAAAATATGTTAAAACAGAGCTTTTCTATGCTCTGTTTTAGATTACTTGATTTTAAATATATTAATAGATATAATAAACCCACATTAATATATGTCTACTACATTATATAGAAAATATAGGCCTCAAACTTTTAAAGAAGTAATTAGCCAAAATCACGTTAAACTTACCTTAGAGAATGCACTGATGAGTAATAAAGTAGCTCATGCTTACTTATTCTCAGGTCCTAGGGGTATTGGCAAGACAACTTTAGCTAGAATCTTAGCTAAAGCTTTAAATTGTAAAAATAGAGAAACAGCTGAACCTTGTACTAAGTGTCCAAGTTGTTTAGAGATAGGTGAAGGTAGATCTTTGGATTTAATTGAAATTGACGCTGCTTCAAACCGCGGTATTAATGAAATACGTGAATTACGCGAACAAGTTAGAGTTACTCCAGCTAAAGAAAAGTATAAGGTTTTCATTATCGATGAAGTTCATATGTTAACTAATGAAGCTTTTAATGCCCTGCTCAAAACTTTAGAAGAACCTCCAGCTCACGCCATTTTTATCTTAGCGACTACGGAAATTCATAAAATACCTGAAACCATAATTTCTAGATGTCAACGTTTTGATTTTAAAAAAATACCATTACCTGAAACTATTAAACACCTAGAATATATTATTAAAGAAGAGGGTATTAAAGTAGAAAAGAAAGTAATAGAAAACATTGCTCGTTTTAGTCAGGGTTATTTAAGAGATGCTCTTTCTATGTTGGGACAAATATTATCATTGGGTGAAAAAGAAGTAACTTTTGCTGAAGCTTCTTTGGTTATACCTAGAAGTGATTTAAGTGAGATATTTAATTTCATAAATTATTTACTAAATGGTAAAACAGTTGAAAGCATTAATTTAATCCATAACTACATTGAAGAGGGTGGGGATATTGAATTCATGACTCGTGAAGTAATAGAATACTTGCGTATTATATTACTCTCACAAGTTACTAACGATTGGCAGAAATTACTTTGGGAAATTGAAGAAGAAGCATTAATTAATTTGAAACATTCTTTAGAAAATATTTCAACTGATGAGTTAAGTCAAATGATTGAAATATTACTCAGTACTTTAACTCAGATGAAGAGTAGTGAAATAATTCAATTACCTTTAGAACTAGCTATTATAAAAATAACTCATGGAAAAGAAAATAGTGATGATCATGATTTAACTCCACCTAACGTTAGTCAAGAAGAAAAATCTATTCCAAAATCAAGTCAAGACGTAGTAATTAAAAGTAATCTTAAACTAAGTAAAGTTCTAAAAAAATGGCCAGAAGTAATTAATTTATTAAAAGAATATAATCATTCATTATCTGGTTTTGTTAAAAGTAGCCAACCCTTAGAATTAGTAGGTAATAAGATAATATTAGGTTTTAAATATGCTTTTCATTTAGAAAGGGTCAAGGAAGAAAAGAATATGAAATATATTGAAGAAGTCTTAAATAAAATATTTGATGAGAAATTATTTATTGATGGCTTAGTAGATGAAACTATTGATTTAAATATAATCTTAGAAAAGAAAGAAGAAATAATTGAGACTGTAATTAATGAATTAGGCGGTGAAATAGTAAATTAATATTCGGGGATCGTCTAATGGTAG
>CAZSGB010000074.1:0-4061 GCA_964606355.1 uncultured Gammaproteobacteria bacterium
GAGAAGCTATCTCCCAAATAATTATAGCTAATAACTATATACATGAAAAAAATAATTTTAAAAGCTTCTAGTCTATCATTAATACTAGGTTTAAGTTTAACCAAAATAGCTCAAGCTGTTTCCTTAAATCCTTTAGAGAGAATGAGATCAACGGCTACTAATATTGGTTTACCTGCTTCAACTATTCATCCAGCTGAAGTGATCGCTAATATTATTGCTATTTTACTTGGTTTAGTAGGAATAATATTCTTTGTAATGATTATTTACTCTGGCTTTCAATGGATGACTTCTGGGGGCAATGAAGAGAAAGTAACCACAGCTAAAAAAAGATTACAATTCGCTGTGATTGGCTTAGTTGTCATACTTACTTCCTACATAATTACTATTTACGTAGCTGAATTGATAAACAGAGCTACTTGTGAAGGTTATTATTGTCTAAATGGTGGTTCTTAGCTGCCTAGTCCATAAGTGATTAATTAGATAACTAAAAAGAACTGATCAATAGATCAGTTCTTTTTTTGATATATATCTTTTAAGCTAATTTTTTCTTAAAGTAATCTACCCATGGTATTTTATTTGGGTCTTGCTTATTTAATTTTGCTAATTTAAACGAAAGTAAAGCGCCAAAAGTAAGGAGCTGAAAAACTTGTTCAATTTTGTTACCTTTAAATTTAATTTCTGAATACTTTATCTTATACTTACTTAACACTTCTTTGGTTACTTGATACCTTTTTTGAATTCTGGGTAAATAGTTATCTGAATTAAATAGGACAAAATACAACATTTCCTTATTCTCTTTAGGGAAGGTTAAGCCTTCTAACAAATGATGATTTAGTTCTGGGATATAGTAATAATATGCTAATTGTTTTGATGATTCATTAGTTTGGTTATTAATAATATGTCCGTTACCTTTTAAAAATTCTGAAGTAATATATATTATTATCTTATCTTTTAATTTGGTAGCTAAATTATCTACTTCTTTAGTCTTAGTATATTCCTTAAAACTCTTAGTTAAAGCATCTGATATATTATTTACTTCATTATCTGTTATCTTTAAAACATTTAAATTTTTTAATGTTCTTATCACTGCTCCAGTAATATAGTTAGTGCCCATTCTTGGTTGTTTAGATGGGTTATTAACTGGCCTAAATATATAGGCAGGTATCTTATACTCTTTAGCCAAACTAGCTAATTTACCACCACTACTAATTATTAAAGCTTTATATTTTTTTTTCTTAACCTCACTTACTACACTTAAAACTTCTTCTGTGCCACCAGAATAGCTTGAAAGTATAATTAATGTTTTGTCATCTACAAAACTAGGTAATCTATATCCCCTAACTTGAATAATGGGATACTTTAATCTATCAGAAAACAGAGCTTTAATTAAATCTATACTAAGCTGTGAGCCACCCATACCTACGACCACTACTTTGTTTATCCCTAAGTAACTCTTGGGTAATTTCAAAGCTTTGGTTTCTAGATAGGCTTGGACTAGTTGCTGGCCACCCAGCTCTATTGATTTAAAATATAGTTGATCTGCTTTTTTCATATTCTAAATTATATCACATTTTGACGAAATCATTAATTTGAGCTAAAATCACTTTGTTATTAACTTAAAATAATATGTCAGGACATTCTAAATGGGCTACTACTAAAAGGCATAAAGCCATAATTGATGCTAAAAAATCATCTATCTTTACTAAGCTGGCTAATCTCATTTCCTTAGCGGCACGCGTTGGTGGTGACCCTGAAGCAAATTTTCAACTTAAAATGGCTATTGATCGAGCTAGGTCTGTTAGTATGCCTAAAGATAATATTGATCGGGCCATTAAGCGTGGAACCGGGGAACTTGAAGGACAACAAATTGAAGAATTTCTTTATGAAGGTTATGGTCCCGAAGGCATTGCTATAATCTTAGAAATAGTAACGGATAACAAAAATAGGGCTTCTCAAGAAGTAAAACATTTATTATCTAAATATGGTGGTAAGTTAGCTGGTCCTGGTAGTGTTTTGTGGCAATTTGATCATAGAGGAGTGATTACTTTGGATTTAGAGAAATTAAATGATGAAGTCCAATTATCACTTATTGATGCTGGAGCAGAAGATATTAAAACAGAGGGTGGTATTACTTTGATAACAGCTGTAGATAATTTAAATAATTTAAAAAATAAAGTTGAAGAATTAAATTTACCTATCCTTGATCAAGGTTTAGAATATGTAGCTAAAGAAATCATTAAACCAGAAAAAGATGGGTCTTTGCTTAAATTATTTGAAGAATTAGATGAATGTGATGATATTAGTAATTTCTATACTAACGCTAATTTATGATTTCTAAGAAACAAATTATTTTAGGTGTTGATCCCGGACTTGCTGATACTGGATTTGGAATAATTACTAAACAAGGACAATCTTTAACTATGGTTGAATGTGGTAGTGTCCAAACCAAAGCTCAAACAAAGTTCATTGATCGCTTAAATACCATAAACATAGAATTAAAAAAAATAATTGAAAATTACAAGCCCGATATTGTCGCTGTAGAACAATTATTCTTCTGTAAAAACGCAAAAACTGCTCTACTGGTTGGCCAAGCACGTGGTGTCTGCTTAATGACCATTGCTGAAGCTAAATTGCCTTTTGTTGAATTTACTCCCCTACAAGTTAAACAAGCTTTAACTGGTTATGGTAAAGCTGACAAAAATCAAGTAGGACAAATGGTTAAATTCTTCTTAAACTTAAAAAGCGTCCCTAAGCCTGATGATGCGACAGACGCTTTAGCTGTGGCCATTACTTGTGCTAATACTAAGAGATTTTAATATACTTTCTTTTACCTACTTGAATTATCATACCTGAAGTTACTTCTATACTAGAGATAGAAGTTATTTTTTTATTATCTACTTTTACTGCCCCACCTCTTATCATGCGCCTAGCTTCCGAAGTAGAAGTAACTAAATTAGTTTTGGTTATTAATTCAATAATATCCCATTCCTTATATTCTAACTTAACTTCTGGTATATCATTCAGTGCTTCTTTACTCTTAAATTGTTTATCAAAATCATCTGAAGCAGTTTGAGCTACCTTATCACCATAGAACATTCTAACTATTCCACGAGCTAATTTTGCCTTAACGTCTCTGGGGTTAGCCCCTGCTTTAAGTTGTGATTCAATGCCTGTTATATCACTCATTGGTACACGAGTTATCAAAGTAAAATATCTAATAATCAAATCATCACTAATAGACATAACCTTACCAAACATATCATTTGGTTCTAAAGTTAAATCAATAGTATTACCCCATGATGAACTCATTTTCCTATTATCCGTACCTTCCATTAATTCTGTCATTAATATATTTTGTGGTTCTTGTTTAAAATGTTCTTGTAATCTACGTCCAGCTAATAAGTTAAACCTTTGATCTGTGCCTCCGAGTTCTACATCTGACTTAATAGCAACTGAGTCATAACCTTGCATTAGTGGATAGAGTATTTCTCTAAGTGATACCCTTGAACCCTTATCAAGTCTCTTTCTAATGTTTTCACGAGCAATAAACTCAGCTACGGAAAATAAATCAGCTTGTTCACCTATTTCATTGTAAGTTAACTTTTTAAGCCACTTACTATTATATTTAACTTCACATTTTTTTAAATTAATTATTTTACCTGCTTGTCTAGCATACTCTGCCATATTCTTTTTAATTACTTCTTTACTAAGCATTGGTCTTTCGCTTTCTTTATCAGATGTATCCCCTATTACCCCCGTAAAATCACCCACGATAAATATGATTTGATGTCCCAAGTCTTGAAAATCTTTTAATTTTAAAAGGGGTATGGCTCTACCTAGATGAATATTTGGTGACGTTGGATCAATGCCAAGTTTAACTCGTAATCTTTTACCAGATTTTAATTTTTTTTCTAAATCCTCTTCATTAATTACTTCATCAACACCACGAGTAAGTAGCTCTTCTATTCTTTTATTATCTGTTATTATTTTTAACATATTTTATATATTTGTTTTAGGCACGGACATTTTGCACCTTTTTTAACGCTTCATTTGGCGTTAAT
>CAZSGB010000075.1:0-4014 GCA_964606355.1 uncultured Gammaproteobacteria bacterium
TCAATGTCAGGCCTTCTTCCGATACCCTGCGGCTTGCCGCAGGGAACTTCATTATTCTAAATATTTTCCACTTTTAATAGGTTTCCACCACCAATCATTTTTTTGATACCAACGTATAGTCTCACGCATAGCATCATCAAAATTGTATTGAGCTTGCCAACCTAATTTTTTAAGCTTAGTATGATCCACAGCATAACGAAAGTCATGCCCGGCTCTATCTTTAACTGGTTCAATCATATCTTCACCTAGTCCTAATTCACTTAAAATTAACTTAGTAATATCAATATTCTTTTTTTCTACACCTGTACCAATATTATATACTTCTCCTACTTCACCTTTATGTAGTAAAAAATCAATCGCATTACAATGATCTAAAACATAGATCCATTCTCTAACATTCTGACCATTACCATAAAGAGGTACTTTCTTATCTTCTACTAAGTTAGTAATAAACAATGGAATTAACTTTTCCGGATATTGGTAAGGACCATAAAAATTAACCGAATGTGTTACAATAATAGGTAAATCATATGTTTTATTATATGACCTACATAATAAATCACCTGATGCTTTAGAAGCACTATATGGACTATTTGGTTCAAATGGGGAATCTTCTTTAAACTTACCTTCTTTTATACTACCAAAGACTTCATCAGTACTAATTTGAATATATTTATTTAATTTAAATTCTTTAACTGCTTCTAATAAGTTATATGTACCAATGACATCAGTTCTAATAAAAGCATCAGGATCTAAAATAGATCTATCTACATGGGTTTCAGCGGCGTAATTAATAATCACTTCTATTTGTTCATTTCTAACTACTTTATCGACAGTATGCTTATCTGCAATATCACCTTTTATGAACTTATAATTAGTATTAACTTCAATATCTTTTAGATTATTAAGATTCCCGGCATAAGTTAACTTATCCAAGTTTATTATCCTATAATTAGGATACTTAATTAATATTTGTCTAATAAAGTTTGATGCAGCAAACCCTGCACCACCTGTTATTAATATTTTCATAATAAATAATCTTAAAAAGAATAGGGACTATGGAACCGTCCTTAAGATATGATTACTCTCCAACTCTTTCATCAAAGTCACATTTTTCTTCATCACAGCTGCGATATCTTACAAGCGCACCTCAACCCTTCCAATTATAATAGACTAAACTACCTGAATCACATTTTGGATAATCTTCATCAGAATACAATTAATCTAAAACGCTAGATTTATTATAGTCTTTCATTTTAGATCTCCTTTTTTCGAGCAAAGTAAGATCCCTTTTAAAAGTACTTAAGTACCAATTTCCCAACTTGATAAATATTTAATTTGTTCTTTTGTTAACGTATCAATCTTTACACCCATAGCTTTTAATTTAAGTTTAGCAATCTTATTATCTGTTTCTTGTGATACATCATATACGATATTTTCTAACTTCTTATGATTCTTTGCAATAAATAAAGAAGCCATTGATTGATTAGCAAAACTCATATCCATAACAGAAGCTGGATGTCCTTCAGCTGAAGCTAAGTTAACTAATCTCCCCTCAGCTAAGACATTTATTATTCTATTACTCTTCAAAGTATATGCTTCAACAAATGGTCTTACCTCTTTTACTGATTTAGACATTCTCTTAAGGGCTACTAAATCTAATTCAACATCAAAATGTCCTGAGTTACATACTACAGCTCCGTCTTTCATTTTACTAAAATGTTCTTTTCGTATTACATGTATATCCCCTGTTAAAGTACAAAAAATATCACCTTCGGATGCTGCTTCACTAATAGGCATTACTTCAAAACCATCCATTTTAGCTTCTAAGGCTTTAACTGGCTCAACTTCAGTAACTACTACTCTTGCACCCATACCTTTAGCTTTCAAAGCAAATCCCCTGCCACACCAACCATAACCAGCTGTAACTACTGTTTTACCAGCAATTAACAAATTAGTAGCACGTATTATTCCATCTAATGTTGATTGGCCTGTACCATATCTATTATCAAAAAAATGTTTTGTTTGTGCATCATTTACAGCAACAACTGGATAAAGTAATTTCCCCTCATCTGCTAAAGCTCTTAAACGTATTACACCAGTAGTAGTCTCTTCACAACCACCCCATATATTTTCAATTAAATCTTTCCTTTTTGTATGAAGCAACGATACTAAATCAGCACCATCATCAATAGTGATATGTGGTTTCATATCCAAAACTTGATTTAAATGTTTATAATATGTAGTTCTATTTTCATTATTTATGGCAAATACAGATATTCCATAATCTTCAACAAGTGAAGCAGCTACTTCATCTTGAGTAGATAATGGATTAGAAGCGCATAAATAAAAAGTAGCACCACCTTCTTTTAAAGTGCGTGCTAAATTGGCTGTTTCAGAAGTAATATGTAAACAACCAGCAATACGTACATTTTTAAATGGTTTAGTTTTTTTAAAATCTTTTTTAATCTCATTTAAAACATCCATTTGTTTTTCAGCCCAAAGTATCTTTTTTTTACCTTCTGGGGCTAATTTTAAATTCTTAACATCATATTTTATCATAATTTTATTTTGTAATTAGTATAGTATCTATTTTTAAGTTGATTAATTGTATATTTATGATTTTGAGTACCTTCATTTTCTAAAGAATAAGTAGCAGTTAAAGAAGCTAATTGCCCAATCTTCAACCAGTCCATCTTAGTAAACTCTTTTTTAAAAAAATCTTTCTTATTTTCTAATATGCCTTTTATAAGGCCTGCTCTAAATGCATCACCCGCACCAGTTGGATCAACTACTTTATTTACCTTAACTGAAGATATATTAAAAATGGTATACTTATTTCCATTTCTAACTTTAAATACACTTCCCTTTTGACCAAAAGTTGTAATTAAGATACCAGCTTTTTGTAAAATAATATCTTGATTGTAATTAGTTAATTTGCAAGTTAAGGCTAATTCATAATCATTAACAATATAAATAGTAGCTTGTTTTATAACTCTCTTCAACTGAGTACTAGTAAACTGGATTATTTGTTGTCCGGGATCAAAAATAAAAGGTACGTGCTCTTTAAAACACTTTTCAGCTAAGTCTAACATTTCATTGGGATTAGCCGGTGAAATAATAACCAAATCACTTTTTTTTAATTTAGGTACATAAGTATGATACCTCATAGCTCCAGGATGAAAACCAGTTATCTGATTATTATCCTTGTCAGTAATGATATAAGCAGAAGCTGTATAATCTTTTAAATATTGCTTAACCCCTTTTAAATCAATATTTTTAAAATGTTTTTCATATCTTTCAAAGTCTTTACCTACACTTCCATAAAGTAATGGTTTAAAACCAAGTAAAGTTAAGTTGTAAGCAATGTTACCACCAGTACCACCAAATGATTCTTTTAAATCATTAATCATAAAAGAAACATTTAACTTATGTATTTCATTAGGTAAAATATATTTTTTAAAACTGTCTGGAAAATCCATTATCCTATCATAAACAATAGAACCATAGACAAATATTCTCATAAATTTAGTAAGGCCATCTAAGTTTAGCTAAATCATTTAAGTCAAAGAAAAAACTAAAACCATAATTCAAGCCATAATCAGATGCAATATTTTCATTATTTACACTTTCAATTAAAATTGTATTTAAATACTTAGGTTTAGACTCTTGGTGTAAAATTTCTTCTTCAATTATTTCCTTATTAATCAAATCTATTGTAATTCTTAAATATTCATTATTTTCTTTCTTTACATGATATGAAACTTCCAAACCATCATTATTTTGAGTAACTATAGGATCATAAAAATTCTTATACGATTTTACATCATCCATGTATCTTGATAAATCCACAATTAATTTAGGCTCTTTATCAGTCAAAGAATATGATTTAATTGTATAACTGTCTCGTATATACAATGTATTATCATAAAAAGCAAAAAATTGGAACTCACTATTAGTATAAGCCGCACCCCTTTTTTCAGACAGCAAATTAGTAATTATGTGAGACATTTT
>CAZSGB010000076.1:0-3964 GCA_964606355.1 uncultured Gammaproteobacteria bacterium
TTAGGACACCAGGTTTTCATCCTGGTAACCGGGGTTCGATTCCCCGTGGCGGTACCATTTTACCCGGATAATATATGTGGGTATTTTTATTTGACTCATTATTTAATTGTGATAAAATACATTCACTTAATATTAAAATAAATATATGGGAAATGAAGAACAAGTAACAACAGAAGGTATAACAAAAATAAAAAAAGTAATTAAAAAACAAGGTAAAGGGGGTATTATGGAGTGGCTTATTACTATAATCGTAGCTATTATCGTAGTAGTTGCCATAGTATTTTGGCTTTCCTATTTAAATAAGCAAGATGTTGATGACGAAACTAGTATGAATCAAGATCAGACAGCTGGAGAAATTGTTACTGATGTTTTAACGGCTATTGCTAAGCATATGGTTTTACCTCAAGGTGAGCCTACTATTGCCACTATTGAAGATGCTGCTAATTTACGACAACAACAATCTTTCTTTGCTCTTGTAGAGAATGGAGATCAATTAGTAATATTTCCTGAGCAAGCTATTATTTACAGACCAAGTACTGATAGAATAGTAAAAGTTGGGGCCGTTCAAGCTCCAGCAGCTAATGAGAATAGGCAAGCTGTACCAGAAGTACCACTTACTTTTGAGATTAGAAATGGTACTAATGAAACAGGTAAGGCAAGTATTTTAGCAGATCAAATTGGTACTCAGGAATTGTATGAAGTATTAAATGTTGGTGATGCTGGTAGAAAAGATTATACTTCAACCTTTGTTTATGATTTAACTAATGGTGAAAAATCTGAAGCTGTGGCTGCTTTTGCTCAAATTATTGGTTCAACAGTTACTGAAGGCTATCCAGAAGGTGAAGCAGAGAGTAATGCTGAAGTTCTAGTTATATTAGGTTTAGATTAATAAAATACATTTCTTTAAACACAAGAACCCAAGGTGAAATCTTGGGTTCTTGTGTTTATTTTGCCTAATCCACAGCATATTATGAATAAGTTCACATACATTTCGGACTCCAAGGGAGTCAAAAATGAGGATAATTTACAAGTTTAAATGGTAATGTGTATACACTTACCACATATTATTTACTAATACTTAAAAACCTTGTATAATTAACATACTTAAATAGATAAAAATATGAAATTATTTAAAAAAGCTATAAGCAAAAGTAGTTCAAATGATGAAGATTTCTTCTTAACTGATGAAACTAAGAAAGAAACTGAGATTAAGACATCGGAAGAGACTCAAGATGAGCCTTGGATTGATGAAAATTATGAAGAAGGTCAACTTAGCGTTGATGTTTTTCAGACGAAAGAGGCGATTGTCATTAAATCAACTATTGCTGGAGTCAAGCCTGAAGATATTGATATCTCCATAAACAATGATATGGTGACTATTCGTGGTAAAAGGGAGTTTGAGCATCAAGTTAATGAAGATGATTATTTCTATCAGGAATGCTATTGGGGTGGTTTTTCTAGATCCATTATCCTGCCTGTTGAGATCAAAGCTGATAGAGTAGAAGCTTCATTAAAAAACGGTGTTTTAACTGTTACCTTGCCTAAAGTAGCCACTAACAATGCAAAGTCATTTTCTATCAAAGTTAAGGGAGACAAGTAATATGACCAGTCCAGCTACGGTTAAGGGGGTGGTGGATAGTTTTAAAGAAAAACATGCAGTTATTATTTTAGATGATAAGAGTCGAGTTCTTTGGCCCATTAAAAACTTAACGGAAGAGATTGCTACTAATACTAGAGTTAGAATTACACTTTCAACTAATAAAGATGAAGTAGCTGACAAGGAAGAAATGGCTAGAATAATGTTAAATGATATATTAAATGCAGAAGGTATTACAAAATGAAAATAATAAAATAAGCTTTCAGATAATGAAATGGTTGCTTTATATAGTAACCATTTTTTTAGTAACTGCTACTTTAATTATTATGTTTGCTTTAACCTATGATAAGGCATATTCTTTTACTTTTTTTAGAGGTGTAACTCTAAATAATCAAGAATTAACAGGTTTAAATAGAGAAGTAGCTTTAACTAGATTTCAAGGACAGATTGATAGGTTTATGACTAATGGCTTAATTTACAAGTACAAAAATCAGGAGATAATAATTCATACTACCTTACCTTCGACAACCGATCCTGATGCTTCATATAATTTAATCAATTTTGATTTAGAAGAAACAATTGATAAAACTTATTTAATTGGTAGAAAACAAGGGTATCATAATAACTTTTTTAAACAAATGTGGGCTTTAACCTTTGGAATTAATGTTCCACTTGAATATGAATTAAATCAAGAAGAATTACTAACTATTTTAGAAGATAATGTAAAACAATTCTATATCTTAAAAAAAGAAGCTAGACCTAAAATTAATGAAAATTTTGAAATATCTATTTTACCCGAACAATCAGGTACTACCTTTGATTTTGATTTAATCTTAAATGAATCAATTAAGAGAATAAATAATTTAAGTTTAGATCCAATTGAATTAACTTTAAAAATAGATGAACCTCAAATATTAGAAAAAGACATTGATCAAGAGGTCATGGCTGGTTTAGAAGATTTAATTGCTACTTCTACTCTTAAATTAATTTATCAAGATAAGGAATGGAATATCACTAATGAAATATTTAAAGATTGGATAATCTTTAAAAAGGAAGCTGATAAAATCAGGTATGGTTTAGAAGCTTCAACCACACTAAGTTATTTAGAGAATAATGTTGCTCCTGATATTTATCAACCAACGCTGGATGCTAAGTTTGAAATCGTTAATGGTCGGGTTGTAGAATTTGTGGGTAGTCAAGATGGTTTAAAATTGGATGAAATAAGAAGTATAGAAAAAATTGAGGGCGACTTTTTAAATGATAATTTAAGTGAGATTCAACTAGTTGTTATTCAAACCAAAGCTAAGATTAAAACAGGTGAAGTTAATGATATGGGTATTACGGAAATAATTGGTACAGGACATTCTAACTTTGCCGGTAGTCCAGCAAATAGAAGACATAACATTAAGACAGGTGCGGAAAGTATTTCTGGTTTATTAATCAAACCAGGTGAAGAGTTTTCTTTAATTACCGCACTTGGTGATATTAATGCGGTTACTGGTTATTTACCAGAATTAGTAATTAAAGGTGATAAGACTATACCCGAGTATGGTGGTGGTTTGTGTCAAATTGGGACGACTGTTTTTAGAGCTGCCGTAGATTCTGGCTTACCAATTACTCAAAGAAGGCCTCATTCATATCGGGTTTCATATTATGAACCAGCTGGTAAAGATGCTACGATCTATGATCCCTATCCTGATCTTAAATTTAAAAATGATACTAAGAATAATATATTAATTCAGTATCGTATTGAAGGTGATGACTTGTATTTTGATTTCTGGGGAACCTCAGATGGTAGAATAATTGAAGAATCAGATTCTGTTATTTATAACATTACTTCTTCTGGACCAACTCAGATGATTGAGACTACTGAACTTGAAGTAGGCGTGAAGAAATGTACCGAGAGTGCTCATGCTGGAGCTGACGCTTACTTTGATTACAAAGTAACTTATCCAGATGGTGAAATTATGGGGGAACGTTTTAGTTCTCATTATGTACCTTGGCCGGCTAGATGCTTAATTGGTGTAGAAAAAATAGCTACCACCACAGAAGAAGTTTTAGAGTAACAAAAAAGATCTGGCTTTAATACTGCGTCCAAGAAAATTATTGTGAGCACCGATCAAGCAAACAAGTAAACTCATAAGCTGGATAAATGGCGCTAGCAATAATCCCCATGCTTGTCGTGGACGCAGAACTAAAACTAGATCATGAAAGACATTTGAGTATATCAAATTAAAGATACTTGTCAAGAGTAAATAGGGGAAATAGCTTAATTATTAGCTAAGATTAGTCAAATAATTAAGTAATAATTATCGCATTTAATCATTTAATAATGTTACCGTAGCCTTCATCGTTGAATTATTTATT
>CAZSGB010000077.1:0-3890 GCA_964606355.1 uncultured Gammaproteobacteria bacterium
CAATGTCAGGCCTTCTTCCGATACCCTGCGGCTTGCCGCAGGGAACTTCATTTTATCTGTTTTATGGGATCACTAGATGGTATAAACAGAAGATCTAAAGTAATTAGAAATAAACCTAGTCTAAATAATCAGGTCAATTTTTTAATTGAAAAACCTATAACTCCAAAACCTATTGAAACTCATCACTTAATTAAGCCTAGAGTATCTAAATTTGGTATTTTAAAATTTATCTTAGTTATTACTCTCATATTACTTTTAACTGGTGGTATGTATTTATCAGAAGTAGTTTTTTCAGATCCTGATAGTCAAGCTAATCCTTTGAATAAATTTAATCCTTTTAAACACTTAGCTAATTTAATTAGTTCAGGTGATAAAAAATTAGAAGGTGAAGATAGTGATCGAATTAATGTCTTACTCATGGGTGTTGGTGGAGCGGGTCATGAAGGACCCTATTTAACTGATACTATTATCATAGGTAGTATTAAGCCTTCAACTTCGGAAATAGCTTTAATTTCCTTACCACGTGATTTAATTATTAAATTAAAAGATGGTAATTATCAAAAAATTAATTCTGTCTATGCCTATAAATATGCTGAGAACTATAAGACAGCTGGTGAAGAAGCTGCTAAAATAATTAGAGACAATTTAAACCTTCCTATACATTATTATGGAGTTATAGATTTCTCAGGTTTTGAAAAGTTCATTGATGATCTTGGTGGTATTACAATTAATGTAGAACGTAGCTTTGTTGATACTTCATTCCCAACTGATGATTTTTTAACTTACACTGTCTCATTTGATGCTGGTTTGCAACTAATGAATGGCGTAACTACTTTAAACTTTGTTAGGTCACGCCATGGAACTAATGGAGAAAATGGTGACTTTGCTAGAAGCCGTAGACAACAATTAGTCTTACAAGCAGTTAAGGATAAAATACTTACCTTTTCTACATTACTAAGCCCTAAAAAAATATCAAGTATCTTTGAACTTCTTGATCAACATATTGATACTAATTTATCAGTTTGGCAAGCTTTAAAGTTAGCTGAGATTGCTAAAAGCATTGATAATACTAATATCTCACGTTATGTTTTAGATGATTCACCTGGTAGTTTACTGGAACCATATATTACCGAAGCGGGTGCTTATGTTTTACAACCTAGAAATGGTGATTATGGAAAACTTGAAGCTTTAGTAAAAAATATTTTTGAATTAAACAAAATAAAAGAAGAAAATGCTAAAATTGAAATTCAAAACGGAACTGAAACTATTGGTCTAGCTTATTACACTTTTCTTTATCTAGAAAAGATGAGTTACAATATTATCTCATATTCTAATGCGCCAACAGATGATTACCAAAAAACCATAATCTATGATCTGACAAATGGTGAGAATAAATTAACTTTAAATAAGTTAAAAGATGAATTTAATGCCTATATTTCAAAAGAAGTCCCAGAATATATTGTAGAAAAATATGATACTATTACTACCACCCAAGCTGATTTAAAAACAAAACCTGATATTATTATAATCTTAGGTCAAGATCATGCTAATGAATTTAAAATACCTGAACCTCAAGTAGAAACTGCTACTACTGAAGAAACAATTGATAAAGAATTAATTGAAGAGTAATATATTATAAATATAATACTTAAATAATAAGTATTTTTTTATTAGCTAAATTCCTTAAAAACTGGTAATATTTAATTAAATCTTAATATACTCATAAATATATATGTCTAAAGTTGCTTTAATTGGTAGAGCAAATACTGGTAAATCCACCCTATTTAATACTTTAATTGAAAAACGTAAGGCTATTACTTCAAATACAGCTGGTACTACTCGTGATCGAAATTACGAAGAAATGTCTTGGAATAAAAAAACCTTTGATTTAATTGATACGGGTGGTATTGATATTGTCCACCCTAAAGATATTGAAAAAGATATTTTAAAACAAGCAGCTATTGCTCAAAAAGAAGCTGATTTAATTCTTTTTTTAGTTGATGCTAAAGATGGTTTAATGCCCCAAGATAAGGAAGTAAGTAAAATGTTAAAGAAAACTGGTAAAAAAGTTATACTTGTTGTTAACAAAGCTGAAACTAAAAGATTAAAAGAAGATATTGCAGATTATTACAAACTTAACTTGGGTGATCCTATAGCTATTTCTGCTTTAACTGGAACTGGGACTGGTGATTTACTTGATATTATAACTGAAAATATATCTGATAAAAAAAAGAAAAGGGAGAAACAAACTATTTCAATTGCTATCTTAGGTAAACCTAATACAGGTAAATCAACTTTAATCAACTCTATTTTAGGTGAAGACCGAGTTATTACATCTACCGAACCATATACAACTCGTGATTCACAAAATATTGATTTAAAATACAAAGATAAGAATTTTACTCTAATTGATACAGCCGGAGTTAGAAAAAAAGCTAAGATAAGTAATAAGTTAGAAAGATTTAGTGTTAACGAAAGTATTAAAAGTTTAGCCAGAGCAGATATTACTGTTTTAATGACTGATGTTTCAAAAAGTTTAGGCAGACAAGATAAAATCTTAGCTAATGAAATATTAAAAAGTAGAACTTCTTTAATTATTGCTGCTAATAAATGGGATAAAATACCTGATAAAGATGATTTAACTATTAACAAGTATGTTAAATATTATTATGCTTACTTCCCTTTCTTAACCTTTGCTCCGATTGTTTTTATTTCAGCTCTAGAAAAACAAAGAGTAAGAAAAATCTTAGACTTAGCTCTAGAACTATATGAAGAAAGGCATAGACAAATTACTGATAACGCTTTAAGTAAGTTTTTAAAAGTAATTACTAAGAGACATCTGCCTTCACGTGATAAAGGTACGGCTCAACCTAAAATATTTAACCTAAGACAAGTTGATATAAATCCACCATACTTTGAATTAGTTAAAGATAGAAAATCTAGTTTAAAAGAATCATATGTTAGATATATAGAAAAACAATTAAGATTTAAATTCAGCTTTTTAGGCACGCCTGTTATAATAAGTATAAGAAAACTTAGATAATTAATATAAAATTTATGGAAAAAGAAAAAGGAGAAGATAAAATAAAATTAGAAAAAAGAGTTGCTGCTTATGAAGAATTAGAAGCACCCATTAAAAATTTAGGAGTAGAAAATCTAAGAGAAATCATTAAAGCTTTACAAAATAGTAGTGAAGATTTGGATATTCCTAAAGATAATAAAGATGTCAATCAAATCTTTGATACTGTTAAAAAATATGGTAATGATGTTGTCATTATGGTAATAAATCAATACATTATAAAAGCAGAATAAATATGAAATTAATAGTCGGACTAGGTAATCCTGGTAAACAATATGAAAAGACCAGGCACAATATTGGTTTTATGGTTTTAGATACCTTAGCTAATAATGAAACCTGGAATCAAAGTAAAAAAGCTAAAGGCTTATTTATTAAAACTAAAATTAATGATATTGAAGTTGAATTAATTAAACCACAAACCTTTATGAATGAATCTGGTTTTACAGTAGCCTATGCTTTAAATAAACATAATCTTGATTCTAAAGATCTAATTGTAATCCATGATGATAAATATCTATTACTCGGAGATTATAAAATACAAACTAATCGTAGTAGTGCCGGTCATAATGGAGTTGAATCAATAATTCATCATTTAAAAACTCAGGACTTTACTCGGATAAGAATAGGTATAGCTAGTGATAATCCACATAAAATGAGTGATACTTCTAAATTTGTTTTAAACAGATTCAATATATTTGAAAAGAGAAAAGTAAAAGATATAATTATTAAAGTTATTGAAGAAATTAATATACTTTTATAAATATATGACAAGTTATATTGTTAATCCCCCTTAATTGGAAACATCTTTACG
>CAZSGB010000078.1:0-3803 GCA_964606355.1 uncultured Gammaproteobacteria bacterium
TTATTATCTTTGCCCCGATCACATTATGTATTATACCTTCTACGGACACATTACCCGATTGTATTGACAGAACAAGTCAAAAGTGATAGACTCAGCCTTATGATTTTAAAAAGTACTATTAAAACTTTTAAAGAGCTGGGTTTAAATGAAGATATAAGGAAAGGTTTAGATGATTTGAAATTTTTAAAGCCTACTTTAATACAAGCCGAGACTATTCCATTCATTTTAAAGTCAAAAAATGATTTAATTGCTTTAGCTCAAACCGGTACTGGTAAAACAGCTGCTTTTAGTTTACCTATTTTGAATCAAATAAAGGGGGATAGTAGAAGCTTAGAGGCGTTTATACTCTGTCCTACTCGTGAATTATGTATTCAAATATGTAGAGATATACAAGATTTTGCTAAATATTCTAAAAATATATTAATTCTACCAGTTTACGGTGGTGCTAGAATAGATTTACAGATTAGAGCTTTAAGAAATGAGGTAAATATTGTGGTTGGTACACCAGGCAGGGTACATGATTTAATTAGAAGAAAAGTACTTAAATTAAATACGGTTAAATGGTTAGTATTAGATGAAGCTGATGAAATGCTTGATATGGGGTTTAAAGATGATCTAGATGCTATTTTAGAGCAAACACTAGATAATAGACAGACATTACTATTCTCAGCTACTATGTCTTCTGGCGTAAATGCTATTGCTCAGAATTATATGCATAATGCTAAAGAAATTAGTGTTGGTAATAAAAATACTGGTGCAGATAATGTAACTCATGAATATTATGTAGTTCAAGCTAGTGATAGATTTGAAGCTTTAAAAAGAATATTAGATTATATTCCTAATGTATATGGTATATTATTTTGTAGAACTAGACGTGAAACACAAGAGGTAGCTGATAAATTAAGAACTGCTAAGTATGAAGCTGAAGCCATACATGGTGACGTCTCGCAAGGTATGCGTACAAAGATTATGGGTAGATTTAAAATGAAACAAATACATTTATTAGTAGCAACTGATGTTGCTGCTCGTGGAATTGATGTTAGAAATTTAACTCATGTTATAAACTATAATTTACCTGAACAAAATAATAGGTATACTCATAGAACAGGAAGAACAGGTAGAGCAGATAAAAGTGGCATAGCTATATCTATAGTTGGACCAAGAGATATTAGAAAGATCAAAGAATTAGAAAAAATTATTGGACAGACTTTTGAATATAAGCAAGTACCAAGTGGTAATGATATACACGAAAAACAAATTGATAATTTTATTAATTCAATTATTAAGTCTGATTCAAAAAAACTTATTAATAAGAAGTTACTTGAAGATATTACATTTAAATTAAAAAGTGTTAAAAAGGAAGATTTAATAGTACATTTTGTATCCAAGGAATTAAGGCATTTAATAAATAATGATAAGGATACCCTTGATTTAAATACTAAGTTTAAGGCTAGTGAAGAAAAGAATAGAGTATTAAATAATAGTGTTAATTTGAAAATTAATTTGGGCAGAAGACATAGATTTACCATAAAAAGTTTATTTTCAATGATTAATTCAAATAATAGATTGCGCGGTATGAGTATTGGGCAGATAGATTTACATCCAGAATATTCAACATTTACTGTTGAGAAAAAGTATGCTCATGAAGTAATTAATTCATTAACTGGACATAAGTTTAGTAATAGAAAGATAGAAGTAAGTATAACTTATAATAACCTTAGTCAGGTTACTGAGGGTTTTAAAAGTAGAAATGGAAGAAATAAAGTTAGCTCAAGAGATTATAGAAGACGTAGATAATATTTATATATATATTAAAAAACATTCCCAATTGGGAATGTTTTTTGTTCATTTAATAATTTATTTCGCCCTGAATTCTTTTATTCTTTCACTTTCAGTTAAATATTTTTTTCTAAGTCGTATATTCTTCGGAGTAATTTCTAGATATTCGTCTTCACTCATGATACTCATTCCACGTTCTAATGTTAGGTCAATAGGTGGGGTTAAACTAATAGCTTCATCAGCTCCAGAAGCTCTCATATTACTAAGTTGCTTACCTTTTATTGGGTTAACAGCCATATCATCACTTTTTGCGGCATTACCGATTACCATACCTTCATAGACCTCAGTATTAGCTGGTATGTATAGTTCACCTCTATTTTGTAAATTATATAAGGAAAAGCCTAAGGCTTTACCAGTAGCCATTGAAATCATAGAACCGAGTTCTGTTTTTTTAATTGCACCAGCATATGGTTTAAAACCTAATACATGAGTATATAATATACCTTCACCTTTAGTATCAACTACAAATTCATTTCTATAGCCTAGTAAACCACGGGTGGGTATTTCAAAGATAAGTCTTGTATTACCATGTTCTGGGCCCATTTCAAGTAAGTTACCTTTTCTTTTAGCTATCTTTTTAATTACTCTACCGGTCATTTCATCTGGTACATTAATCGTTAGTTCTTCAAAAGGTTCTGACTTTATACCATCAATATCTTTAATAATTACATGGGGTTGAGAAATTTGTAATTCATAACCTTCGCGCCTCATATTTTCAAGTAGAATAGCAATATGCATTTCACCCCTACCATATACTTTACAATATTCAGAAGCAGAGAAATCTATTTTTAAACCAACATTAATTTCTAATTCTTTTTTTAATCTTTCTTTAATTTGGGTATTAGTAACAAATTTACCATCAAGTCCAGCAAAAGGAGAACTATTTACATAAAAATTTAAAGAAATTGTTGGTTCATCAATACTTATAGCTGGTAATGGTTTTTGTTTTTCATTTTCGCATATTGTTTCACCAATATATATATCAGGAAGTCCGGCGATCATGATAATATCGCCTGCCTTTGCTTCAGTTATTTCTTCTCTAGCTATGCCTTTAAAAGTAAACAATTTTGTAATTTTGCCTTTGCGGGTTGTGCCATCAACATTTTTTATAATAATATTATATGTTTGTTTAATCTTTCCTTCATAGATTCTGGCAATAGCTAAACGACCTAAGAAGTCATCATAAGCTAAGTTAAATGGTTGAACAAGTAATTCTTTATTAACCAATTCTTCATTTGAAGCTACTGGTACTAATTCTAAGATAGTATCAAGTAAAGGAGTTAAATCTTTTTTTTCATCATCATAGTTTTTTAAAGCAATACCTTCACGAGCAATTGAGTAAAGAGTAGTGAAATCTAATTGTTCATCAGTAGCTCCTAAGTCTAAAAATAGTTCATATATTTCTTCTTGGGTTATATCAGGTTGAGCTGCTGGCTTATCAATTTTATTTATTACTACAATTGGTTTTAAACCTAAGTCCAATGATTTTTTTAAAACAAATTTAGTTTGAGGCATAGGACCTTCTTGAGCGTCGACAACTAAAAGTACGCTATCAATGGAACGTAGTACTCTTTCAACTTCTGAACCAAAATCAGCATGACCTGGAGTGTCAACTATGTTAATTTTAGTATCTTTGTAATAGATAGAAGTATTTTTTGAGTAAATAGTAATACCACGTTCTAATTCTAGAGCGTTATTATCCATACTTGTTTCGTTAGTCGACATACCTGTTTGTTGCATCAGAGCATCAGTTAAAGCAGTTTTACCATGATCAACGTGAGCGATAATTGCTATATTTCTAATATTCATATTTTAAGATTTTAATAAAACCGCCCATAAATGAGGCGGAAATCACATTCATAAATTATTAATGAGTAAATAATACTATATTTAAACAAATAAGTCAATGTTTTGTATCAGTCCACCCAGTTCTGGACAAGGCGTGAGTTGTTAACATGTAGTCG
>CAZSGB010000079.1:0-3754 GCA_964606355.1 uncultured Gammaproteobacteria bacterium
TAATATCTTAGCGAATATTTTAAATATCTTTACACATAATTAATTCACACATCCCATAAATGGCTTTATTTTGCTAGAAAAAAACATCTTAGAAGAATTGGAATTAAAAAAGTTAAGAAATAACTATTCGAATAATAAGGCTCTGCAATTTTAGGGCCTTACTCATTTGACCTTGATCTAAAATTTGATAAAACTAAAAAGGAACTTAGTCGATTAAGCCCAAAATAGAAAAGTTATATAATATAGAGGGAACTCAAAATATATGTAGCCAAAACGTCTCTAATCAGATTAACCAGTAGAAACATCCAGCAGCGCCAGGCCTAATTGTCCTAAAGGTCGAATGGCATAAAAAATCCAACTCGGCTAGAGTTGGTTTCTCGACTTCCCATTTTTGAACATTTTTTATACCTCAGGCAAATACTGTATACCATCACCATTCAAATCATTAAAATTATTTGAAGACATGCCTTCAATTATTTTAATCTCTTCAAGCAATTCATCTGGTACCTCTCGAAGAAATTGAGAAAGTGTATTTAAATACATTGATGAGTAATTACTAACTAAGGGATAAGATAAATAGAGTTGTTTCTGAGCCCTTGTTACTGCTACATAAAATAATCTTCTTTCTTCTTCTAAGCCCTTGTCTTCAGCTAAGGCTCTTTGATTAGGAAAAGCTGTATCAACTAGATTAATAATAAAAACAACTTCCCATTCTAAGCCTTTAGCTTGATGTATAGTAGTTAAAACTAATCTTTCTTCATCTGATGTATCAACCTGAGCTCTTTCTACACTAAACGACTCCTGAAGAGTTACTTCTGTCAAAAAAGAATTAAGATCTTTGTAATTTTCAGAAAATTTAGCTAGTTGCTCTAAATCTTCGATTCTTTCTTGATAATTAGGATATTCAGCTTGTAAATATTCCCGATAATCTGACTTAGCAATGGAACGTATAAATAAAGCTGGATCACTTAGATCTTTTAATTTATTTATTTTTAAATCTTTAGAGTACAGATTAACAATATTTTGCCAGCCTAAATTAGCTTTAACTGATAGAATATCTGATAAATCAGCTTCAATACATTTTATAGGACAATCTAAAATTTTAATCCTATTATATATCTTTGAGGCTGTTTCCATACCGATACCTATTTGTAATTGTAAGATCCTAAACCAAGCAGCTTCATCTTTAGGGTTGGTCATTATCTTTAAAAAGGCAATAACATCCTTAATATGAGCTCTTTCAAAAAATCTAACACCTCCTCGGTAATCATAAGGAATATCTTTCTTAGTTAATTGAAACTCTAATTCTTGAGAATGATGAACCGCTCTAAAGAGTACGGCTATTTTATTCAAAGTAATACCCCCATCTCTAAGTTGTAATATCTGTTCTGAAATATATTTAGCTTCTTGTGCAGCGCTATTTGTTGGTATGATATTTGGTTTAACAAAATTATTTAATTTAGCTTTTAAGACTTTAGGATATTGATCTACATTATACTTAATTACAATATTAGCTACCCCTAATATTTCAGGGGTTGACCTATAATTAGTTTCTAATTTAAATATCCTAGCTCCAGGAAAATCTTTAGAATAATTTAATATATTACCGATATCAGCGGCTCTAAAGGAGTAAATACTTTGAGCATCATCACCTACAACTAAGACATTATGATGAACAGATGATAATTCTTTAATAATAGCGACTTGGATATAATTAGTATCTTGATATTCATCGACTAAGATATAATGAAATTGAGCAGCTAACCTATCTTTAATACCTTCATTCTCTTTTAAGAGTTTTAACCAATTTACCAAGAGATCATCAAAATCCATAGCATTATTATCTAACTTTTTATTCTCATATCTTAAAGCAATATTTTCAATTTGATTTTTGAGTTCTGGCCACTTAGGATGCCTTAACTCAATTACTTTTTCAATAGCTTGTTGTGAATTCTTAGAGTAACTAATTATATCTTTTAAAATAGCCACTGAAGGAAAACGTCTAGCTTTAACATCAATACCTTCTTCCTTAATGCATATCTTAATTAAACTCTTACTATCTTCTTCGTCAAGGATAGTAAAATTTGATTGATAACCAACTATTCTAGCATATTTTCTAAGTATCCTATTCCCAATATGATGAAAGGTGCCACCCCATAATTTATCAGGAGCCTTACCAATTAAAGAAGCTACTCGTTGTAACATCTCGCGAGCAGCTTTATTAGTAAAAGTAACGAGTAATATATTTTCTTCTTTAATACCCTGTTCTATTAAATAAGCGGCACGATAAGTAATAGCTCTAGTTTTACCACTACCTGCTCCAGCTAAGACCAAACAAGGCCCCTCTGAATTAGTTACGACCTTGTATTGCTCATCATTTAAGGCTGATTTATAATCTACTTTGAGCTCTTTATTTGATTCATTTCTTAGAATAAATGTTTTAGCCATTAAACTTACTCATTAATTCCTTTAGCTTATTCTCTATTTCTCCAGTATCAGAATATGTTCGACGTATTAAAGCTTTTTGATGTCGAATGTATTTTATAACAGATCTTGGTAATTTTCTACTTTTTTCTGAGTTCAACTTCATATATTATTTGTTCTAATCTTTTTAAATTTCTTTTAGCATCATCCGACTTTTGTCTTGATTGACCACTTAAGTAAAGGGTCATTAAAAAAGCTACTATCTCTTCAGTAATTAATTTGTATTTAACTAAAGCCTTATAATTACCTTTAGTAGCTTGCAAGATAGCTTGTCTAACCAGTTCACCAGTTAAATCGGCTAAGCCCCCAATATATTCTTCTGGGCCAATGGTACTAATTGGTAATTTATCTAAAGCCTTACCTTCTAACACATTCATAAAGACTTTAGCTTCAACATATTCTTCAACAGCTGCTCTGTAACTACCTTCAAATCTTAATCTTTGATCTTTCTTATACTTCGTATTTAAGCTTTTTAAAATGTCTTCAGCAACATTAATATCTTTTAAAGCTTGTTTCTTATCATCTCGCTGTAAAGCAAAGATAGCTGATTTAGAGCTTTGTAAAACAGTCCTAGTTTCTCTAAATATTTCATTACGTTCTTTATTAAAAGAAATCAAGTCTTTCTTAATTTTAGCTAAAAATGTTTTTTTAATCATATAGTTACTTAATAATAAGTTATTCTATTATAATTTAAAGTAATAAAAAAAGCTAGTTCCCTTAATAACTAGCTTTTTCTAGTTATTAAACTACTTTAAAAACATCATCACCTTCTCGTACCACATTATCAACTTTTAAAGCGACTTCCTGACCTTTTTTAACACTTTCCACTTGTTCCTTATCAATTTGCATAGAATCTATTACTTGTTCAAAGTCCCTGTCTCCATGCTTAAAATGAATGGTTTCACCAAGTGATAACTTACCTTTATTAATCCTAATTACAGCCACTCCAATGTTATTAAAATAATGGGTTACTCTACCCAATAATTCATCAGGCATATAGTTATAAATTAATATATCTTAATCTAAACATATACCTTATATAATCTTTGTCAAGGCGCAATGTTTACTCCAGTGCTTGGCACCGGAGCTTGACCCTTTTATTATATCTCCTCGGATTGCTCTAGAATATATTCATCAATTTGCTCTTTAGTTAAGTTATTGCCTACTGATCTGACAAAGTAGCCCTGAACCCAATCCTCGGAGGGGCGCAAAGAGTTAAATGAACATGGTCGGAAAGCACCTCAACATTACCTATTTCCATATCATATTC
>CAZSGB010000080.1:0-3747 GCA_964606355.1 uncultured Gammaproteobacteria bacterium
AGACTTTTATTTTCTTAATATTTAGCTAAGATTAGCTACTTTTTAAAGCTATTTTTCTCATTTTCCAAATCTTTTTGTCCAAAATCAGTTTCATCTTCAATCTCACCTACTAATTCCTCTAAAATATCTTCCATGGTAATAATACCAATTATTTCAGCTTCTCTATCCTGCTTAGTAACTAAGAATAAATGCTCTTTACTTTTTATCATTTGTCTTAAAACTTGCTCTATCTTTTGTCCTTCACTAACTCTAGTTATCCCCCGAATAATCTTTTTCAAATCTTTTTCTCGGTAATCACTATTTAAATACCTCATTAAATCATTAACATGAATATAACCAATTATATTATCTTCTTCATTAATATAAACTGGATATCTAGAATGTCCTTCTTGACTAGCAAAATAAGATATTTGTTCAATTGGTACATCACCATTTAAAGATACAACTTTGTATCGAGGCGTGGCTATTTCTCCAACACTAATATCATTAAAACTAAAAACATTTTCAATCATTTCTCTTTCTTTGTATTCAATAGCTCCCACTTCTACTCCTAAACGTGTTAAAGCCTTAATCTCTTCTTCGGTTACCAACCTAATTTTTTTAGTCGTAAATACTTTTCTTAAAAAAATATGATTTATACCCACCAATACCTTAGTCACCGGCCACAAGAGAAGAGTAAAGAAATAAAGCCAAGGTGCAGAAAATCTAGCAAACTCATGATTCTTTTTTTGAGCAATTGATTTGGGAACAATCTCACCAAAGATTAAAACCAAAAAAGTTACAATACCAGTAGCTATACCAATACCTAAATTACCAAACGTTTTTACAGAAATTACAGCTGCTAGAGAAGCCCCTAAAATATTTACTACGTTGTTACCAATCAAAATGGCAATTAACAATTCTTGAGGCTTCTTTTTTAGGCGATAGATTAAATTAGCATTTTTCTTCTTCTTATTTATCATTAATCTAACTTGTGCTGGACCAAGTGAAAAAAAAGCAATTTCTGAAGCAGAGAAAAATGCTGAAAGTAAAATTAAAAATAAAAATATTACCCACATAACTATATTTTAAACCAATCCTCTTTAAATTGAACTAATATATTTCTATTACTCAATTTAACTAATTCCCAACAACTAAAAATAGTGGTCACAAAGAAAAAATTTCCCATTAAGCTATTCCTAAAAAAAGGTATAGCATAGGTAAAACATAATGCTAAACCACTTAAACTATGACTATACCAAGGAGTAAAATACCAGACAACAAAATTAGTAGTAATAAAAAAGAGTAAAGACAAAAACAAAGTAGTGGTAATTAAATTAATGACATTAATTCTCTTTCTTAAATAATTGCCAGCTAATATTGAGACAAAGAAACAACTATACACAGCTAACATAACGGGTAATTCATAGAAACCAAGAAATAGGTCAGTCAAGAACATAATACCAAGAGGTAGAACTAAGGCATACTTTTTAGGTAGATAATAGCCACTGAACAAAGAGATAGCAATAAGAGGTGAGAAATTAGCTGGATGAGGCATTAAACGCATTAAAACACCTAAAATTGTTAATAAGAGAATTACTATAAAAACTAATTTTTTATTCATATATATTTATATTTTAATTTAATATTGATAATCGGTAAATTTCCATTCAATTAAATCACCACTCTTTAACTTGTAATCAGTAGCTCCAACTTGAGAATATTCTCCATTAACCCAATATTGCCAAAAACTATTATCTTCTCCATTTCTCTTACCCCCTATCATTTCAACCATAGAACCTAAATTACCATAATCTTTTACTTCAATTTCAATATCACTTTCTTTAGCTAGATTAGACAAGAGATCTAAAGCTGATTGATTATTAGTAGCTACTAAATTCTGGACTTCCATAACATCATTGGAAGAATATTCAATAACTACCGTTAAATCTGTTAATTGGCCTAATTCTTGAATTTCTTGACTTTGACTATCAAAAGGTAAATTATACCCCTGACCTACAAAGAAACCAGCAACAAAGAAAATAAGAGCTAAAAATAATAATTTAATTAATTTCATAATTTTTTTAGTTAATATTCTATCCCCTCCCTAGCATTTAAGCCTTGATTATAATAATGTTTTATCATTTTCATTTCCGTGACTAAATCAGCTTTTTCAATTATCTTAGGATCAGCGTCTCTACCAGTTAAAACAAGTTCCATATTTTTTGGTTTTAAACCAAGTATTATTAAAAAATCTTCAACTTTTATCATGCCTTGTTTTATGGTAGTATTTATTTCATCTAAAATTAATAAATCAATTTGGTTTTTTTGAAACTCGGTAGCAACTAATTTTAAACCTCGTTTTGCTTCTTTAATATCTTCTGAAGTGACTCCAAATCTAAACTGTTTAGTCTTAAGCTCAAATCTTTCTAAGCCGGTTACATAATAATTAAAAAAATTACTTTTTAATTTATCTAATATTATTCTTTCACCATAATGATTACCCCCCTTATCAAAATAAACAATGACTACCTTCTTATTCCGACCTATAGCCCTAATAGCTAAACCTAAAGCAGCTGTTGTTTTACCTTTACCGTCTCCAGTATAAATTTGTATTTTGCCTGTTTCCATATCATTTAAATATGTTTTTATACCATGGCTTCTTATAAATTAAATTAACAGGATGTGTAACCTTATACCAAAATCTATTTCTTCTTCTATGCCTAATTATAAAATAAATAATAAAAATAATTAAAACTAAGATAATAACAAATAACCATAACTTAATAATTAGAACTAAAGTATTATCTTTAGTTAAAGCTTTAATAACTAAATCAACTTTTACCCCAGTACCAGCATTAAACTCCTGACGATTTAAATCTCGAGCAATAATGGAAATAACCGTCGCCTGAATCCCTGGTTCTAAAGGTTTTACTTTAATCTTAACTTTTTGAGTCTCATTAGGCATTAATTGAAACAAATCAGGTACTATTTCAATTTGATCAGTAAATTCATCACTATAAATACTGTAAAGAGTGGCTTTTTTAGAAATATTCTTAATTATAAGTTTGGTTTCTGCCTCTTGCTTTACTTTAGTTTCAAGATATAGTTCATTAGGAGTAACCGATAAACCAGCTGCTTGAACTAAGTTAAAGCTGAATAGAAATATAAATAAAATTAAATAATATTTCTTCATATTTTAACCACCACTAGCCCAAAAAATTAAATCTCCTTGTTTTAGACCATTCCCTTGATAATTAGTAGGTATTTGTAGTTCTAATTCTACCTCTTTTGTCTGACCAAGACCATAGTTATCACTGTAACTTTCCCATAATTCCTGATTTAAATATAAATTACTTTGAAATAAATTATCGCCGGTAACACTAGCTTCTAAATAAAGAGGTAAAGTACCAGTATTAGTAATACTCAATAAGTTAATAGCCTCCTCCCCGGGTTCTAAAGTACCAAAATTAGAATTAGCCAAATCCACTACAAATGAAATAACATTATCATCACCAGGTCCTCCTGGATTATTAACGTTAACTACTAAATTAACAGTTTGTGAATTATTACTGCTACCAACTGATAATTCTGCACGATTACTACGTATAAAATTATCTTTATCAGCGTAAATATTATAATTACCATTACTTACTAAATTTAAAGTTACTTGTCCCAACTCATCGGTTAAATGGACTTCATTATTTATTATAACCGTTGCTTGGTTGGCTACTAACCAATTAGTATCATTAAAATATTCTACTAAAG
>CAZSGB010000081.1:0-3747 GCA_964606355.1 uncultured Gammaproteobacteria bacterium
ATTTAACAAATCAATAACATTCAAACTTTTAAGTGGCAAGGTCATTACTTTTGGTAAATTAGATGCTCCTCTAACAATATTTTCATTCTTTTTATCCAGAACTAATAATGTTTTTTTACCTTTACCTGGTAATTTATTTAAAACTTCAACTAAACTCTTAGTTTTAGCTTCAGGAATATTAAAATCTTCAACTAATATTAAATTATTATTTTGTACTTTATCAGTTAAGACCATATTTAAAGCTTTTTTCTTTACTTTCTTGTTTACTTGCTTTTTAAAATTTCTTTCTTTGGTCGGACCAAAAGTTACGCCACCACCTACCCACAATGGAGAACGACTTGAACCATGTCTGGCTCTACCTGTACCTTTTTGATTCCAAGGTTTTCTACCACCACCTCTAACTTCAGCTCTACCTTTAGCATGAGCAATTGATTCTCTAGAATTAGCCATTTGAGCTACAACTACTAATTGTACTACCTCTGGTTTAATTTCAATATTAAAAATACTAGCACTTAATTCTACTTCTCTGATCTTCTCACCATTTAAATTGTATACTTGTACTTTAGGCATAATTATTTATTTTCCTCTGATTTAGGTTCTTCAACTTTAACTTCTTCTTTTTGAGCCTCTACTTTTACTTCTTCAGTCTTAACATCTTCTTTTAATTCACCAGGACCTGAAATTAAAACTAAACCATTTCTAGCTCCAGGCACAGCTCCTTTTATGTATAATAAATTATTATCAATATCTACCTTTACTATTTCTAAATTACTAATTGTTACTTGGTCAGTACCCATTCTACCAGCCATTCTCTTACCTTTAAAAACACGAGCTGGATCAGTTGTACCAATTGAACCAGGCATTCTTAATTGATCCTTATGGCCATGTGAAGCAGGACTACCATGAAAACCATGTCTTTTAACTACCCCTTGGAAACCTTTACCCTTAGAAACACCTGTAACTTTAACAGGATCACCAGAGGTAAATATATTTACCCTAATTTCTTTACCTACTTCTATATCATTAATCTCTTCAACTTTGAATTCTTTTAAATATCTAAATTTAGGTAAATTCTTTAAATGTCCAGTTAATGGTTTATTTAACTTTTTCTTCTCAAAAAAACCTATTTGAACTGCTTGATAACCATCTTTTACATTGGTTTTTACTTGGGTAACCAAACATGGACCAGCTTGTATAACAGTTACTGGTATTACTTTACCTTCTAAGCCAAATTCTTGGCTCATATTTAATTTTTTACCTAGGATAAATTTCATATTTGATTTATATAAGCAAAAACCGTGATCTTATCTCTTTCCTCCCTTACTTAGTAAGGGACTGATTATAGATAACACCGCGGCCTCTACTAATAAATCGGTGATTTATTGTATGGCTTTTTAAATGAAAATAATTATCCTTTTTTCATTACTCTTAATATTTAAGCACTTCCTTAATTAATGGGTTACTTAACTTATTAAGTAATGAATTTTAAATAGTTTTTATTTCTACATCAACTCCAGCTGGCAAACTTAGATTCATTAATGAATCTACGGTTTTAGGAGTAGGTTCTAAAATATCAATTAATCTCTTATGAATTCTCATTTCATATTGATCCCTTGAATCTTTATGAACAAAAGTAGACTTTAAAACTGTGTACTTATTCTTTTCAGTAGGTAAAGGAATTGGACCAACTATTTTAGCACCGCTTCTAACCGCTGTATCAATAATAGTTTTAGTTGATTGATCAATTATCTTATGATCGTAAGCACGTATTTTAATTCTCACTTTAGTGGCTTGATTCTCTTCGACTTTTTTTTCTTCTGTTTTAATCATGTGGTTTAAAGAACTTATGCCCAAGCCCTAAAATAGAGCTTGGGCACATATTTAATTACTTAATAATTTTTACTACAACGCCAGAAGCAACAGTATGACCGCCTTCTCTGATAGCAAATCTTTGTTTTTCTTCCAAAGCGATTGGTTGAATTAATTTAACTTTTAAGCTGACAGTATCGCCAGGCATAACCATTTCCGTACCTTCAGGTAATTCAACTTCACCAGTTACATCGGTAGTTCTGATATAGAATTGGGGTTTATAACCTTTGAAGAAAGGAGTATGACGACCACCTTCATCTTTACTTAAAACATAAATTTCAGATTCAAATTCAGTATGAGGAGTAAGTGTGCCAGGTTTAGCTAAGACTTGCCCTCTTTCAACTTCTTCTTTCTTAGTCCCGCGAAGTAAAATACCGGCATTATCACCAGCTTGACCTCGATCTAAAGACTTATTAAACATTTCAATACCAGTGACAATAGTTTTAGTAGTTTCATTAATACCAACCATTTCTACTTCATCATTAATGTTAACTACACCTCTTTCAATTTTACCAGTAACTACAGTACCCCTACCTTCAATAGAGAAGATATCTTCAATAGGCATTAAGAAATCTTTGTCAGTATCACGCTTTGGTTCTGGAATATATTCATCAAGTTTATCTAATAACTCTTGAATACATTTATTATTTTCCTCTGACGGACTTTCAATAGATTTCAAAGCGCTGCCTCTAATAATAGGGATTTCATCACCAGGAAACTCATATTTCTTAAGAAGATCTCTAATCTCTTCTTCGACTAAGTCTATAAGTTCAGGATCTTCAACTTGATCAACTTTGTTTAAGAAAACAATAATATATGGTACCCCAACCTGTCTAGCTAAGAGAATATGTTCTCTAGTTTGAGGCATTGGACCATCAGCGGCACTGACTACTAAAATAGCACCGTCCATTTGAGCGGCGCCAGTAATCATATTTTTAATGTAATCAGCATGACCAGGGCAATCAACATGAGCATAATGTCTTTTATCAGTCTCATACTCAACGTGAGCCGTAGCAATAGTAATGCCACGCTCTCTTTCTTCAGGAGCGTTATCAATCTGATCAACGTTCTTATTTTGTGCTACTCCACCCTTACCTATTAAATATTTAAGAATAGCAGCAGTTAAAGTAGTTTTACCATGATCTACGTGACCAATAGTACCTACATTAACGTGTGGCTTGGATCTATCGAAAACTTCAGCCATATTTATTAACTCCGTATAAACGACCCCAAAATCTTACTGATTCAAGGTTTTATCCAGTCGTTTACCTTAAATTTATTGATTATGTTGATAAATTCAGACTTGATTATAGCAGAGTGTTTTAAAAAATGCAAGCCCCTGTATTAGTCCAACACATTCTGGACAGATAGTTGTTTTTAAGTAAATTATCCTCATTTTTGACTCCCTTGGAGTCCAGAATGTATGTGAACTTATTCAGCCCCTTTTTATCTAATTAAATATTAATAAAAAAATCTCTTTTTTATAGCTAAAATTAGCCAAATTCACCTAAAATGAACAAATCTTATCCTCATTTTATCCAAAATTTACCTATTCCATAGGTTCTGGATAATAAATATCATTATTTTCTACTTCAAATTGCTCTATATCAGTATCCGGCCTATAAAACTCATTATATTCAGTATTTTTAGGTCTGGTTACCAGTCTTCTATACTCATCCATAGAAATGACTACATAAGCACTACTTTCTTTATGTAAAATAACGCATTTATCGCCAGTAATCTCCATTAATTCAATTACCTCTTTTATACGCTTCATAGTTCTGAAATCTTAGGAAAAATAAAGGGTTTTGTCAATGTAAATACTTGAATTCCACCCTGAAGTGCAATTAAATTAACAAAATACTCGCCGTAGTGTAT
>CAZSGB010000082.1:0-3669 GCA_964606355.1 uncultured Gammaproteobacteria bacterium
TGTATAGCTTTCAGCTTCTAAATAGGTATGCGTAGTAGTTACGCCTTCTCCTGTACTATTATCACCAAAATCCCAATTAAATGTTAATGGATCATTATTCGGATCAAATGAGGAAGAGGCATCAAAATATACTTCTTCATTAACCAAAACTATTTGATCTTCTCCGGCTTCAGCAATTGGGGCTTGATCTTCTGTTTCCTCTGGAGGTTCTATTTCATCGTCATCATTAGATTGATTAAAGAAACCAGGGCTACCACCTATTAAATTATTTTCCTGCCAATTAATAGATTCTTCACTGCCTAAAAGATCTACTTTTTCTAAAGTAAAACCATTACCCGAAGCCCCCCACGTAGAGTTATATATGACACTAGTAAAATATGTTTCACCAGAATCATTACTTAAAGAAAGAGTATCTTCTGTATTATTTAAGCTGATTACTGTATCAATAATGGTTCCAGTAAAAGAGGGATAATCCATTAAAAAAGCTTCTGGATTATCTACTAAGATAATAAATTCGTTAGGTTCAACAATCAAATCACCTTGATATAGACTTAAAGTATGGTTAGCTCCATCAAAAAATCTCCAACTAGTCTCACCATTAATTTCAATACTTTCACTCCCATTATTATATACTTCCACCCATTCACGATTACTATCCGAACCATCTAAATCATACATTATTTCAGAAAAGACTAAACTAGGTATTTCTGTTGAATGAATAATACTTGGAATAAGGATAATAAAAAAGAGGCTAAGCCAAAATACGCTTTTCATATATTTTAATTTAATAATTAATCTATTTATTTGAGGTCACAAATTGTGATCTCAAGCTTGAATCATTTTCTTAGATTCTATTGAACCATATCTTGTATTCCCTCTCAGTCAACTGAAACATAAAATCTGAAGGAAAACGTTCTTTATTCCTTTTTACGGCTTGATTTAAAATCCTAGTTTCGACACCATAAAGTTCAGCTAAATCTTTATCAAACATAACTTTTTTACCACGGATATAATATATTTTATTAATTATCCTTTCCTTTGGAATAAAACTATTATTTTTTGTCATAAATAAAAACAAGGAAATTAATTATGATGACCCTGTTTTTATATATATCTTTATTTTATTTATTCACCTTCTATTTCAGCAATACTTGGAGTATCTATTTCAAGTAGATTAGAGGCTAAACTAACATTATTAAATTCCTTTAACTTTTTGTAAACGTAAGCATAAGCTATTAAAGTAACAGGTAAAGCTACTAAAATACCCACAAAGAATAGAAACATACCTAAGACATTAATTAAACCTACAAGAAGACCAAAAAGAAATATATCCCATTTATACCCCTTAGTTAATTCGCCGCTCTTTTTAAGAGCTTCCACGGGACTTACACCTTCAACTACTAAGTAAGGAGCAAAAGAATATTTAATAGCCCAGATAATGCCTGGGATGATTAATAAAAAGAGACCACCTAAAACTAAAAGAGTAACTAAAATACCACAACCAATAAATTTCCAAAATACATCCCAACCTTGAAATAAATCTTTAAATAATGGTTTCAAATCATTAGTATAAGCAATAGATATTCTCATTATACCGACGTTAGTAATAACCTGAAGAATAAGAGTTACAATAAATATAGCTAAAACTAAAATACCACCTTGAACAATTTGAGAAATAGATATTTCTATTATTTCAGCCTCAGTACTTTCGGGATAAAATAATCCTATTATATTTGGTATTAACTGAATAATTAAATATACAATAGAAATACCTATTAAATACCAAGTATTCTTTTTAAATGTTTCCCAACCAAATTTAACTGATTCACCATATGGGAATTCTTTTTTTTCCATAATTTGTTACTTAACAATTAGCTCACTTTTCTATATATAATTATATCATTATTATCATATTTATACCTTTATATTTTAATAGGATTACCTAATTTTATTATTCTATCTCGGTAGTTATATGAATATTCATTATTGTGGTCAGAAACTAGGTTACCATTTAAATCATAGGTATATGGTTCATTATTAACCTCTGTTGCTTGGTAAGGGTTAGAAATGAATACAAATTTGCAATAAGCAATATATTATTATTTTTTAGTTTCTTTTTCCCACCATTGTAGCCAATCATATATTTCAGAAGGAGGTTTAAATTCATCTTCAAACCATTTATCTTCATACAATAATTTACAAGATTCCTCAAACCAAATACTCCTTTTAAAAAGTCAATCCCTGCCTTTTGTAGACTAGCTTCATGATTATTTACTTCTCCTAAATAATACATCAGCCACTCAAAATCCTTAAAGTCATCTAAAGAGTAGTTTTCTTTTTTACTTGAAGCGTAATCTGGCACTATTAAAGGTTTATTTTTATATTTTTGTTTTAGTTCATTTGATATTTTTATCATATATTTGATTTAATTCACCATCCAATTTATCTGCAATTTGATTTAATTCTTCATTAGAATATTCAAAATCTACAAAATATTCATTTCCTTCTTTTGCCGATTTTGGTTTTGATTCTGCACTAAAAATTATTTTTATATATTTTATTCCATTTTTAATCTTAACTAGCTCAAATCCTAAGTTAGGTTCCATAAAATAGAGATCCTTATTTTCTTCATCTTTATTATTAGATAAATCTCTAAACCACTGAATAAGTTCTTTAAACTCAGATACCATTAGCGATGGATCTACTGTCTGCCAGTTACCTTGATCCGACTTTACATTAATAAATATATTTAACCAACTAGAGTCCTGAGGCTCCTGCTTAATATTAGGAAATTGATACCTTGTTATTTTTAATTCTACCGTTTGATTGTTAATTCCTTTTAGCTCCATATAGATTAATATTTTATTGATTTAAATACATTTAATATATGAGGTTTAAATTCATTTTTTGTATAGGTTGTTATTGCCCTCCCTGTCTTATCAAGAACAACTGCTGCTTCTCTGGTTAAATATAAAGTTCTTTCACCGGCTTGCTTTAACGTCACCAAAGGATTGGAAACAACTTTTTTCATTAGATCAACGGTTACCCCTCTCTTCTCCATTCTTGCTAGAGCGTGTTGATCAAGCGAACTCATTTTTCCAGCGACGTTTTCAGCAACCCTACCTAACTTTCCGAAACTTTGTCCTAATTTTAGACCACCAGCAACCTTACCAATTACTTTTCCTTCTCCACCAGTTCCGGTATCCAATACAGTAAGAAGTAGTGCCACACCCCTAGTTCCTGCATTTTGATCCGGATCATAAACATTGGCTACATTATCTACCGTATCAGCTAAAGCATTAGTTACAAAGCCTGACACTTCATTAAGAATACCTCCTCTGTTACTAGTATAATCAGCCGCTTGATGTAAAAAATTAGCTATAGTCCTTTGTCCGCTCGCCATATCTCGTCCAAACTGACCAGCAAACTCTCCATCCGGATCAACATATTTAACCGGATTATTCTGAGTATATGAGTAGGAATTAAAAGCTTGAGGATTTTCTAGGAATTTCTGTTGTTTTTGTCCAGTTATTTCCTTTAATTCAGCAGCTAGGGCTATTTTAAAGAACAAAGGGTCTATTCTATTAAACTTCCCAATCTTCTGATCATAGTATCTCTGCTCATAGTAATGAAGATCAGTTTCTTTATCTAATTCTTTAGAAGTATACC
>CAZSGB010000083.1:0-1124 GCA_964606355.1 uncultured Gammaproteobacteria bacterium
TTATGAGTACGTTTTAATGCCAGAAAGAGCCGTTTTAAAGATTAAATAATATATGAGTCTATTTAATAAAATATTACATAAAGCAGATAAAAGTCAGAAAAAGGCTGAAAGTTTTCAATCTCCTAAAGAAGAAGTTAAAAAAAATGATTTAACTATTGCTGAAATTAAAGAGAAGGCTCGAAAAGAACCAGCTAAGAGTAAAGTAACTAAGAAAGCTCATAGAGAAGATACGGGTATTTCGTATAAAGTATTAATTAAACCATTAGTTACGGAAAAAGGAACTTTTCTAGCTAGTGAAGATAAATATATTTTTGAAGTTGGTTTAAAGGCTAATAAGAAACAAATTAAGAAAGCGGTAGAAATAACCTATAACGTAGAAGTGATAAAAGTAAATATTATACCTATTTCAGGTCGAAAAGTAAGATATGGTAAAGTTAAGGGTAAAACTAAAAATAGAAAGAAGGCAATAGTAACTTTGAAAAAAGGACAAACTATTGAAGTTTATGAAGGTGTTTAATGATATATATGGCTATTAAGATTTACAAACCAACAACTCCAGCTAGACGTCGAATGTCAGTTATTTCTTCAAGAGATTTGACTAAGATAAAACCTGAAAAGAGTTTATTTAGCCCTAGAAAGAAAAAAGCTGGTCGTAATAATCAAGGTAAGATTACAGTACGTCATCAAGGGGGTGGAGTTAAGAGAAAATTACGTTTAATTGATTTTAATGGTAATAGATTTGATATTCCTGCCAAGGTAAAAAGTATTGAATATGATCCAAATCGTAATGCTCGGATTGCTTTACTTCACTATACTGATGGTGTAAAAAGATATATTATTGCTCCTATTGGTCTAAAAGAAGGTTCAGAATTAATGTCTTCAAAAACTAACTTTGTTTTAAAAGTTGGTAATCGTTTTCCACTTTTTATGATACCTCCAGGTAGTTTAGTCCATAATGTTGAAATTGAACCAGGTAAGGGTGGTAAATTAGCTAGAGCAGCTGGTAATGGTATCATTTTAATGGTTCAAGAAGGTAAGCATGCTCAACTTAAAATGCCTTCCGGTGAAGTAAGATTAGTGCCTAAAGAATGTTTAGCTACTCTTGGGCAAGTCTCTAATCCAGA
>CAZSGB010000083.1:1134-3622 GCA_964606355.1 uncultured Gammaproteobacteria bacterium
CAGAATTTAGAGGTATTCGTTGGGGTAAAGCTGGTAGAATGAGACATAAGAATATTAGACCAACAGTTCGTGGTAAAGCTATGAATCCGGTTGATCATCCTCATGGTGGTGGGGAAGGTAGTAATCCAATTGGTCTTAAAAAAGGTCCTAAGAATGTTTATGGTAAGAAAGCTTTAGGCGTTAAAACTAGAAAAACACATAAAGTTTCAGAGAAATTAATTTTAAGACGTAGAAAGAAAAGAAAGTAATAAATAATATATATGTCAAGAAGTTTAAAAAAAGGTCCATGGATTGATCCAAAGTTACTTAAGAAAATCTCTAAGTTAAAACCAGGAGGTAAAGAGATAATTAAGACTTGGTCAAGAAGTTCAACCATTTCACCAGAAATGATCGGCTTTACTATAGGTGTACATAACGGTAAAGATCATGTGTCTGTTTTTGTTGTAGAAAATATGGTAGGTCATAAATTAGGTGAATTTTCTCCAACTCGTAAGTTTGTAGTCCATGGTGGTAAAATGGCTAAAGATCAAGCTAAAGGTGCTAAATAATATATATGAAAAAAGAAGATAAAAAAGTAGAGAAGAAAGATAAGAAACAGCCTCTTGAAAAAAAGATTGATATTTTAGATGAGACTAAAAAAGTTGATAAAAAATTTGAAAAAGAAGGTAAGAAGAAGGTAACTGAAGTTAGAGCCTCGGCTAAATATTTAAGAGTATCACCTAAAAAAGTAAAGTTAGTTATTGATGTTATACGTGATATGAAAGTAGAAACTGCTTTAAATCAACTTAGGTTTGTTAATAAGGAAGCAGTAAAATTTGTTGCTAAGCTTTTAAATTCAGCTATTGCTAATGCTAAGCATAATTTTAATCTTGAAGAAGATAAGTTATATATAAAACATATTGCTGCTAATCAAGGACCTACTTTACATAGATGGAAACCAGCAGCCTTTGGTAGAGCTCATCCGATTAGAAAGAGAAGTACCCATTTAGAAATAATTCTTGGTGTTGAAGGTTTAGAAAAAGAGGAAAAAAAGGTTAAAGCTAAAGGTACCAAGAAAGAGGTAAAGAAATTAAGAGTTAAAAAGATTATTAAAAAAAAGAAACAAGAATTTAAGAAAGAAGATATTATTTAAATATATGGGACAAAAAGTAAATCCAAAATTATTTCGTTTAGGTCAAAGCGTTTCTTGGTTATCAAAATGGTACACTGGACATGATTATGCTGACCTTTTAAGGGAAGATATTTTAATACGTAAATATTTAACTAATAAGTTAAAAGAATCAGGTATTGATAAAGTTGAGATTGAAAGATCACCAACTCAATTAGTTATTAATATTGTAGCTGCTCGTCCTGGTATTATCATTGGACGTGGTGGTGAAGGCATTGAAACTTTAAGAGTTGAAATAGGTAAGAAGTTTGTTAAAACATTAAAGCAAAATATTAAGATAAATATTAAAGAAGTAGGAAATCCTAATTTATCAGCTGCGGTTATGTTACATTTTATGACTAATGATGTTGAAAAGAGAATGCCTTTTAGGAGAGTAATGAAGCAAGCTATAGAAAGAGTAATGAAAGCTGGAGCTTTGGGCGTTAAAGTCTGTATGGCTGGTAGATTAAATGGAGTAGAAATTGCTAGAACGGAAATGTTATCAGAAGGTAAAGTTCCTTTACATACACTTCGTGCCAATATTGATTATTCAAGAGGTGTTGCTCGTACTACCTATGGTGCTATTGGTATCAAGGTTTGGATATATAAGGGAGAAGTATTTGATAAAGAAGAAAAGAAAGATAATAATATATAAATATGTTAGCCCCTAAAAAGACAAAACATAGAAAATGGTTTAGAACAGACCAAATAAGAGGTAAAGCTAGTAGAATGAATACCTTGGACTTTGGTTCATTTGGGTTAAAAGCTCAAAGTGCGGGTTGGATTAGTTCAAGACAAATTGAGGCTACTAGAAGAGTGATGACTAGATATATCCAACGTGGTGGTAAAGTTTGGATTAGGATATTCCCAGATAAACCAATCACTACTAAAAGTTCAGAAGGCCCTATGGGTGGTGGTAAAGGTGATGTTGATCATTATGTAGCCGTGGTTAAAGCGGGGACAGTTCTATTTGAAATGGAAGGGGTTACAGAAAAAGAAGCTAAACAAGCTATGAAGCTTGCTGCTTATAAATTACCTATTAAAACTAAGTTCATTAGTAAATAAATATATGGAAATTAAGGAAATTAGAACTAAAACTGAAAAAGAATTAAAAAAGCTCTTAGCTCAAAATAGGGAAAAGTACAGAGCTTTGAAATTTAGTGTTAGTTCTAAGCAACTTAAGAATATTAGGGAAGTTAGAGAAATTAAAAAAAATATTTCTAGAATCCTAACTATTTTGAAAGAATTACTTGATATGAAAGAAGAAATTAAAGAAGATAATAAGTAATATATATGACAAGTTATATTGTTAATCCCCCTTAATTGGAAACATCTTTACGT
>CAZSGB010000084.1:0-3537 GCA_964606355.1 uncultured Gammaproteobacteria bacterium
TAGGGAGAAGCTATCTCCCAAATAATTATAGCTAATAACTATATACATGAAAAAGCTTGAATTAGTATTTACTGCTATTTTAGTACCATTTGATTACTTGGTACTTCTTTTGTCAGGTACTTTAGCTTATTTCCTTAGATTTGAATCATTTGTAACGGAAATACGGCCGGTGGTCTTTGAAATGAAGTATAGTGATTTTTTGAATGTTTTAGCCTTAGCTTCCTTAGCTTGGATAATAGTTTTTGCCTTTTCTGGGCTGTATACCATAGAAAGAAGAGGTATTTTAAAAAATATTACTAAGATTATTATTGCTTGTAGTGCTGCTACTTTACTTATAGTAGTAGCTTTTTTCTTTAATTTTCAATTATTTAATTCAAGATTAATAATATTAACTGGTTGGATTTTATCTATTATCTTTATCTCCATTGATAGGATATTAATTCATTACATAAAAAAAATATTTTATAAAAAAGGTCTTGGTGTTAGAAAGGTGGTTATTATTGGTGAAGGGAATAATGCTAATGAAATAGTTAATGAATTTAAAAGAAGGCCAACGTTTGGTTTTAAGATATTAATGCATTTTAAGAGTTTTAATTATGACGAGTTAAAATTGTTTATGGGGCATAATAAAGTAGATGACTTAATTTTAGCGGATACTAATTTATCAGAAAGTGAGAAGAATAATATTATTAATTTATGTGTAGAAAATAATTTAACCTATAAATATGCTGCTTCATTACTTGAAACTAAGATAAGTAATTTTAGATTTAATACTATTGCTGGCATACCGGTAATTGAAGTTAAACATACTCGTTTAGATGGTTGGGGTAGGATAATAAAAAGAGTTTTTGATTTTATCTTTGCTTTAGGTATTTTTATTATTTTATCACCCTTTCTTTTGATAATCGGTTTAATTGTCATTTTTACTTCTTCCGGTCCCATGATTGTCAAGCTAGAACGTATTGGGGCTGATGGAAAGAGATTTAAATTATATAAATTTAGATCAATGATTAAAGATGCACATAAAATGAAAAAAGAATTAATTGATTTTAATGAACGAGCTGATGGACCATTATTTAAAATGCAGGCTGATCCAAGAATAACTAAGTTTGGTAAATTTATACGTAAATATTCATTAGATGAATTGCTTCAATTACTTAATGTAATTTTTGGTAGTATGAGTTTAGTAGGACCACGCCCTCATGAGCCACAAGAAGTAGCTAAGTATCAAGTAAGTGATAAGAAGTTATTAGCTATTAAGCCTGGTATTACAGGTATGGCTCAAGTATCAGGTAGGAGTGATTTAAGTTGGCAGGAAGAAGTACGTTTAGATACTTATTACGTTGAGAATTGGAGTTTAAGTTTAGATATTCAAATATTATTAAAGACACCTAGAGCTGTTTTAGGAAAGAGGCAAGCTGTATGAAGAAAATAAATGAAAATAATTTCGCTTTTATTGATAGTCAAAATCTTAATTTAGGAATTCAGAGTTTAGGCTGGAAATTAGATATTAAGAGATTCAGGAAATATTTATTAGATAAATATCAAGTTAACACCGCATATCTTTTTATTGGTTTTATACTTGAGAATCAAGATTTATATTCTTCTTTGCAGAAGTATGGCTATACTTTGATTTTTAAACCTACATTGCCTGATAGGGATGGAGATGTTAAGGGTAATGTTGACGCTGATTTAGTTTTGCAAGTAATGCTAGATTTAGATAATTTTGATAAAGCTGTTATTGTAACTAGTGATGGAGATTTTTATAGCTTAGTCAAATATTTATATAAAAAAAACAAATTAAGAATGGTTTTAAGTCCTTATATTGAAACTTGTTCCACTTTATTAAAAGGATCTGCTAAAGATAAGATAGTATATATGGCTAATTTAAGAGAAAAATTATCCTATAAAGAAAAATACCACCAAAGGACGGAACCTTAAGAGGTATTTTTCATATAAATTCTATTTTATTTATATCATATTATTTAAAATAGGTCAATAATTATCCACATTTATGAAGATAGCTTTAACACATGATCATTTATTTCAACTTGGGGGCGCTGAACGCGTCTTACTTGAGTTACATAATATCTTTCCTGAAAGTCCAGTCTATACTTTAATTCATAATCCAGAAAAAGCTGAGCTTTTTAAAGAGTTAGATATTAGGACTTCATTTTTACAAAAATTACCAGGGGCGAAAAATCATTTTAAATGGTATTTAAGATTAATGCCTATTGCTTGGGAACAAATTGATTTTTCTAAATATGATGTGGTTATTTCTTCATCAAGTGCTTTTTCTAAAGGTGTTTTAACTGCACCTAATACTTTACATATTAGCTATTGTCATTCACCAACCAGATATTTATGGTCAGATACTCATAATTATGTTGAAGAGTTAAAACAGCCTAAGATTATTAAAAGGATGTTACCTTTAGTATTGAATAAACTTAGAACTTGGGATCATATTGCGGCGCAACGAGTTGATAAGTTTATTGCTAATTCTGAGTTTGTAGCTAAAAGAATTAAAAAGTATTATAAAAGAGATTCAACTGTAATTTATCCACCTGTTAATACTAAAGCTTTTACTATTTCTCCAAGTGTTGGAGATTACTATGTTATTGTTTCAAGACTCCGGCCTTACAAAAAAGTTGATATGGCTATTAATGCTTTTAATAAATTACATATACCTTTAAAAGTTATTGGGGGTGGTGAAGAAGAAACTGCTCTTAGAAAGATAGCTAAAAGTAATATTGAATTTTTAGGTGAATTAAGTGATCAAGAACGTGATAAAGTAATGAGTAAAGCTATCGCCTTTATACATCCTCAAGAAGAAGATTTTGGTATCGCTGCGGTGGAATCAATGGCTTGCGGTAGACCCGTTATTGCTTATAAATCAGGTGGTGCTTTAGAAACTATAATTGAAGGTAAAACTGGAGAATTTTTTGAAGAACAGACTTGGGAATCACTTGCTAATACGGTTATTGAGTTTCATCAAAAAAGAGACCAGTACAATCCTTATGAAATAAAAGCTCATGCTGAGAAATTTGCTACAGAAATATTTAAAGAAAAAATACAAGATTTTGTGAATAAAGCCTGGCAAGAATTCTCAGGACAGTAAACATTCTACCTTGAAGTGCAACAACCCCTATATACCTCGCAGGGTGTATGCCAATTAAGGCATTTTCTCTTAGTGTGGTTCATTAACCACACAATATCTCTTAATTTCTTTTCAGAAATTTTATCATATTTAGTGCCCTTAGGGAAAACCCTTCTCAATCTTTGATTGTGATTTTCATTAGTTCCTCTTTCCCAAGGATGATGAGCGTTTGCAAAGAACACTTTCAATTTTAGATCTCTCTCAATCATGCGCCAATTGGCAAAAGTAGAACCACGATCATAAGTAATGCTTTTAGCTCGTTTTAACTTCTTATCTTCTTTAACAGTAGCGTGAGCAACATCCATAGTTTCATCAGGTACCTTATGGACAATTTCAAACCTACTTTTTCTATCGGTGTGAGTTAATAATGCTCCTCCGGC
>CAZSGB010000085.1:0-3535 GCA_964606355.1 uncultured Gammaproteobacteria bacterium
ATTATATGACTTAGCCAGTGGGTAGTAAAGTTAGATTTTTAAATGACTAAATGCGTATTCTATTATGTTGTATATACAAACTAAGCGGACTTATGTATTCAGATCTTTCAAATTATTTATCTATAGCTGGGTTGATAATAATAATCGCCGTTATTATTATCAGTGGCTTGTTTGCTTTATGCAAAGCAATGTCAATTTTCATCAAAGCAATCAATGATGAGTCTGAAAAAAAGAATTGATTAAAATAAAGGATGCCAATGGGCATTCATGGCCATTATAATAGAGGAAGCAATTCCTCTTTTTTAAACTAAAATAACTTATTTATCTAACAGCCACTTCAATAGTTTTCTTACCATCCTTATCCTCTATTAAAACTTCAACCGTACCTTTTAAAGTATGCCAAGCAGTTACAATGCCATGTCCTTGCTTAGTTTTAATCTTAGAACCAATAGCTGGTAAATCTTTAGCTAATTCTTCATAAACAGGTTCTTCGTATCTTAAACAACATTTTAATCTACCACATGAACCTGATAATCTATCAGAACCACGATGAGCTATTTGTTGATCCTTAGCCATGTCAGTAGTAACATTACCTAAATCTTTTAAATGTGAACTGCAACATAGAGTTCTACCACAAGTACCCATATCACCATCAATTCTAGCTTCATCACGAACCCCAAGTTGTTGAAGTCTAATACTTTTTTTATATTTTCTAATTAAATCTTTCAAAAGATCTCTAAAATCTACTCTACCATCAGCGATGAAAGCAAAAGTAATTCTAGCATCATCAAATGATTGATGAACATCAACAAGTTTCATGGGTAATTTATGCTTTCTAACTAGTTCATGACAAAACTTAAATACTTCATCTCTATTCTTATTAATCTCAATTATCTTTAATTCGTCTTGAGCTGTAGCTTTACGCATGATAGATTTTATCTCATCTTTTAGATTTACTCTGTCACTAAGTTCTCCTGAATACAATACTTTACCCAGATCAATACCCAAAACAGTTTCAACGATCACTTGATCATTTTTTTTAAGTTCCAAAAATTTACCTTTTACGTCTTGAGGTAAAAAATAATATTCCTGATCCCAAGCAACAAATTGTACAGATATGACTTGCATTATTTAATAATTGAACCTATGTTCTGACCCTTAATTAATTTAACGAGATTACCCACTTGCCATTTAATTACTCTAATAGGTAATTTATTTTCCCAAGCTAAACAAACAGCTACTGCATCAATAATTTTTAATTCTTTCTCAATTATTTGTTTATATGAAATTTTACTTATTTTCTTAGCTTTTACATTTTTAAGCGGATCAGCATTATATATCCCATCAACTTTAGTTGCTTTAATAAAAACTTGAGCCTTTATTTCTAAAGCTCTAAGTATTGAAGCCGTATCAGTGGTAAAGAAAGGATGCCCAGTACCACCAGCAAAGATTAAAACTTTTTTATCTTTTAAAGCCTGCTTTACCTTATTATGCTCATACTTAGGATATTTACTATTTAAAGAAAAAGAAGTAAAGACTTGAGTTATAATCTTTCTACTCTTTAAAGCTTTCTCTAAAGCTATAACATTCTTTAATGTACCTTTCATACCTTTTAAATCAACACTCACCCTATCTCCATGTTTTACATCTTTCCAACGGCTCACATTACCACCACCACAAACAATAGCTATTGTGACGTTAGCTTTAACAAGTTCTTTAATTTCAGAGGCAATTACTTGAACTTGCATATTATTTACTGGTTTACCGACCTTACCAAAAGACTCACCAGAAAACTTAATTAAGATATTATTATATCTCATAGTATAATTATAGACTAAAAAGAGTAAATTGTTTAACTTTTACTTCACTTAAATACTTCTCAATACTTATTTTATCTTCTTTAATATATGGTTGCTTTATTAAGCAAACTTCAGAATAATATTTATTTACTTTACCTTCAAGTATCTTTTCTATCATTGCTTCTGGCTTATTTTCATTTCTCAATTGTTCTCTATATATTTCTTTTTCTTTATCCACTTCTTCACTTGGTACATCTTCTGGTTCAACATATTTAGGATTCATAGCTACTACTTGCATAGCTACTTCTTTAGCTTGTTCCTTATTACCACCTTCTAAAACAACTACAGCGGCTACCTTACTATTTAAATGCAAGTAACTGGCTATAACCTCTCCTTCAATAATATCAAAATTATTTAACTGGATATTTTCACCTATTTTAACAATTAAATTATTTTTAATTTCTTGTTCTGCCCACTCTTTAAAACTATCTTTACCCATGACTAGTAATTTAATAACAAAATCCTCAGCAGCTTTTTTAAAATCATCATTCCTAGCTACAAAATCAGTTTCACAAGCTAAAGCTACTACAGCTATTTTATTTGCTTCTTCTTTAATTGAAATAAGGCCTTCAGAAGTTGAACGCTCAACACGCTTTGTAGCCATTTGTTGACCCTTCTTTCTTAATATTTCAACAGCTTTAACTTCATCATTATCTGCTTGATCTAAAGCTTTTTTAATATCACCCATTGGAGCACCAGTTTCAATACGTATTTTTTTAATTAGTTCTAAACTCATATTTTTATTTTATATCTTAATTATTTTTTAGTAACTGGTAGTTCTTCTACCTTCCTATTTACCCTAGCTTCATTAATAGTATCAGAAACTGTTTTAACAATCATTTGAATTGATTTAATAGCATCATTATTAGCAGGTATTGGGAAATTAACATTCTCTGGATTATTATTAGAATCTACCATAGCAATAACAGGAATACCCCTTTTCTTAGCTTCGGCTACTGCGGTTTTTTCTTTTCTAATGTCTACTAAGAAAATAGCGTCTGGTAAGGTAGTTAATTCTTTAATACCACCTACTAAATCAGTTAACTTCTCAATTTCTCTTTCAAAATCAAGTTGTTCTTTCTTAGTGTACTTGCTTAATTCACCACTAACTTTTTTTTGTTCTAACTCTTTTAACTTTTTAGTTAATTTAATAATATTATCAAAATTAGTAAAAGTACCTCCTAGCCATCTAGATGAGATAAAAGGCATCTGACAAGCTATAGCTTGTTCTTTAATAATATCTTTTGCTTGATCTTTGGAAGAAACAAAAAGAACCACACCATTGGTGGCTACTACTTTAGTAACAAAATCTAAAGCTTTTTTAAATTCAAGAGCTGTTTTCTCTAGATCAATAATACTTATTTGATTTCTGGCCCTAAAGATAAAAGGTATCATTTTAGGGTGTCTTTTTGATACTTGATGACCAAAATGAACCCCACTTTTGAGCATTTCAATTAGCTCAGGTATTTGTGGCATATACATGCACTCCTTTCTTCCACCATTTCTTGTTAACCCTTAAAAAGGCAAGGAGAGATTTAAGAAATGTGTGTGATTATTAATTAATATTAATGTTTAAAAGAGTTTAACATAACCCATATATTTTGGCAAGAGTTTCGAATTAAGTGTCAAGGCCATTTAGAAATGTCATACTACGAGCCATTTAGAAATGTCATACT
>CAZSGB010000086.1:0-3516 GCA_964606355.1 uncultured Gammaproteobacteria bacterium
TCCATGATAACTATTATCTTGGAAAACCGCCATATGTATGTAGACATTACCACATGATCTTGACAAATAATGAATTAGCTATTAAAATAAAGAAGTAAGCTAGTGTTAATACACTAGCTTCTTTCATAAATTTAAAATACATATATGGAGAATTTACAAGAGGCTATTCAACAAATATGTGAAGAAAAAAACATTTCTGTTGATTCTGTCTTAGAAACTATTGAAGCTGCTTTAGCAGCTGCTTTTAGGAAAGATTTCGGTGAAAAAAATCAGAATATTAAAGTTAATTTTGATATTGTTTCACAAGCTATGGATGTTTATGACATAAAAACAGTAGTTGAAGATATGGATTTAGATGAGCTGGAAAAACAAAGAGAAGAGTATGAAGCTAAAAGAGAGGCAGGCGAGGAAATAGATGAAAGTGAAGTAAAAAGATTTAATCCTAAAACTGAAATAATGTTATCTGAGGCTAGAGAAATCAAACCTAAAGCTAAAATTGGTGATGAGATAAAAACTAAATTAGAAGTTCCAGCTGAATTTGGTCGCATGGCTGCACAAACTGCTAAACAAGTTATTATCCAAAGATTAAGAGAAGCTGAACGCGAGAATATCTTTAGTGAATTTAAGGAAAAAGAAGGTACAATTGTTATGGCCGTTGTCCAACGTCGGGAAGGCTGGATGGTCTATTTGGACATTGGTCATACTATGGCTGCCATGAATCAGGACGGACAAGTTATGAGTGAAAAATATAATTCAGGCCAAAGACTTAGAGTCTATATCGTTTCAGTAGAAATGACTCCTAAGGGTCCAGAAATATTGGTATCACGTACTCACACTGATTTAGTTAAGGAACTATTTAAATCAGAAGTTCCAGAAATTAATTCAGGTATTGTAGAGATAAAGGCTATTGCTCGTGAAGCTGGTATGCGTTCTAAGTTAGCAGTTTCTTCTAATCAAGAAAGTATTGATCCTGTTGGTTCATGTGTTGGACAACGTGGCACCCGTGTTCAGACTATTATTACTGAACTAGGTGGAGAAAAAATAGATATTATTGAATGGCATAAAGATCATGAAAAATTTATTATTAATGCTCTTTCCCCGGCCAAAGTAGAATCACTTAAATTAAATGAAAAAGAAAAAACAGCTTTGGTTAAAGTAAAAGACGATCAACTTTCTTTAGCTATTGGAAAGAATGGTCAAAATGTTAGACTAGCAGCAAAACTTACTGGTTGGAGGATAGATATTGAAGGAGCAGAAAATATATTAAAAGAGATAGTTAAGGAAGAAGTAGAGAAACCAAAAGAAGAAGTAGTTAATGAAGAAGAAAGGATTGAAGAAACTTCTCAAGAAGAAGTAATAGAAAAGAAAATCAAAAAAGCAGATAAAAAATAATATATTATTAAAATTAATTCTAAAAAATTATGACACCAGGATTAATCTTTTCTTTAATCGCAGCAGTAGTTGCAATAATTTATGGGGGGATTTTAATTAAAATGGTTTTTAAGAAACCAAAAGGCTCGGATAAAATGCAAGAAATTGCTCAAGCTATTCAGACTGGAGCTAAAGCCTATTTAAATCGTCAGTATCGAACTATTAGTATTATTGCTTTAGTTTTTTTTGTTCTCCTTTGGTCACTTTTAGATATTAAAACAGCACTTGGATTCTTAGTAGGAGCTGTTTTGTCAGCTTTAGCAGGTTATATTGGCATGAATGTTTCAGTTAGAGCTAATGTTAGAACTTGTGAAGCGGCTAAAATTGGCTTAGCGCCTGCTTTACAAGTAGCTGTTTGGGGTGGAGCAGTTACTGGACTTTTAGTTGTTGGGCTCGGGCTTTTAGGTGTCGCTGGTTTTTATGCTTTAACTTTTGATGTTAAGGCCTTAATTGGCCTTGGTCTTGGGGGAAGTTTAATTTCTGTCTTTGCTAGACTTGGTGGAGGTATTTTTACTAAGGCCGCTGACGTTGGTGCTGATTTAGTGGGCAAAGTAGAAGCTGGGATACCAGAAGATGATCCACGTAATCCAGCTGTTATTGCTGATAATGTCGGAGATAATGTTGGTGACTGTGCTGGAATGGCCGCTGATTTATTTGAAACATATGCAGTGACTTCCGTGGCTGCGATGTTACTTGGATTATTAACTTTTGGACAGAATCCTAAGGTTTTAGTTTATCCTTTAGTTATTGGAGGGCTAGCTATTGTTGCTTCAATTATTGGGGTGATGTTTATTCGTCTAGGTAAGAGTGGTAACATTATGAATGCTTTGTATAAAGGTTTAGCTGTTGCTGGGATTATTTCAGCTATAGCTTTTTATCCGGTAACTCGTTGGTTAATGAGTGATCTTGGTAAGTATAGTGTAATCAATCTTTATTTGGCTTCTTTAATTGGTTTAGTGGTAACTGCTTTAATGGTTATTATTACAGAATACTATACTTCTACTAAATACAAACCAGTTAGAGCAATAGCTAAAGCTTCAGAGTCTGGTCATGGCACTAATATAATTGCTGGACTAGCTACTTCTATGCAAGCTACAGCTTGGCCAATTTTAGTTATTGTATGTGCGATTTGGGGCTCCTATCAACTAGCAGAACTTTACGGGGTAGCTATTGCGGCTATGAGCATGTTATCTTTAGCTGGAATTATTGTGACTATTGATTCTTACGGCCCAATTACTGATAATGCTGGAGGTATAGCTGAAATGGCTGGCTTAGATGAAAGTGTGAGAAAAAATACTGATGCCTTAGATGCAGTTGGCAATACAACTAAAGCGGTTACTAAGGGTTATGCTATTGCTTCGGCTGGACTCGCTGCCTTGGTTCTCTTTGCTTCATATGTTCAAGAATTTCTTGATCATGGTATTCGTTTAGAATTTGATTTAATTAATCCATTAGTTTTAATGGGTTTATTCATTGGTGGACTTTTACCATATATCTTTTCAGCTTTAGCTATGAAAGCAGTAGGGAAAGCAGCTGGAGACGTAGTTAATGAAGTAAGACGTCAGTTCAGAGAAATGCCAGGTATTATGGCAGGGACAATTAAACCTGATTATTCTAAAGCTGTTGATTTGGTCACTAAGTCAGCTTTAAAACAAATGATTTTACCGGCTTTAATCCCAGTAATTGTACCAATCTTAATTGGTTTTTTACTTGGACCTGTAGCTTTGGGCGGAGTCTTAGTAGGTAGTATTGTCACTGGTATGTTTGTAGCTATTTCTATGACCTCTGGTGGTGGGGCTTGGGATAATGCTAAGAAATATATTGAAGAGGGTAATTTTGGTGGTAAGGGCAGTGAAGCTCATAAAGCAGCAGTTACCGGGGACACTGTAGGGGATCCTTATAAAGATACAGCTGGTCCGGCTATTAATCCAATGATTAAGATATTGAACGTAGTTGCTCTTTTACTAGTTGCTTTACTTGTTTAAAAAATTAATTAGATATTGGTAAAGCCCTGTTTAATACAGGGTTTTTGTTTTAGGCACGGACTTTTGGCACCTTTTTTAACGCTTCATTTGGCGTTAATCC
>CAZSGB010000087.1:0-3460 GCA_964606355.1 uncultured Gammaproteobacteria bacterium
TAACGTAAAGATGTTTCCAATTAAGGGGGATTAACAATATAACTTGTCATATATTATTTCATTTATTATAAATCAGGTGGGTCATACTGAGGAACGCAACAAATATAGTTAATATTATTTGGTTGACTTAAACAAAGCCTTGGCATATAAACACCAGTAACATCATCAGATAGTAAACAATCTGTATCATTTGGATTGCGATAATAACATTCGCCACCAACCATAAGACATTTTTAATCGGTTCCTAAATTAGTATTTTGACTTGTTGGTTTTTGTTGACAACATTCGAAATTAGCATTTCTACAATAATCACCACCTAAGTTTTCATAGGGATCACACAAAGATTTCTGTAAACATTTATAGTCACTATATGGGTTAAAAGAGAAGCCTTCTTTAACATCTATTGGCCGATTAGCCCAATACTCACAAGCATTTTCAGCAGTTACATCAGTATTAATTTTAGCAGAATTAACACATTTTAATACAGTATTATTAACCGGGTAACAGAAATTACCACCGCCACAAGGGCTACCAATACCACGACCAATACATATTTCTAGGTCGTTACCGCCACAATAAACATACCATTTATCACGATTGCTATTAAAGAGTGATTGTTTGAAATCAGCTTCTCCAGGTGTACTGAGTAATATACCAGTTATGACATAAACCAAGAACCAAGCAGCCAAGACAATGATCACACCGAGAATAGTATTGGTTAAACCTTTACGAGCAGCGGTTATTTTTTCTTGGCCACCAGCGCTAGTAATCAAACCAAAACCATGCCAAGCAAATAAGAAAAGAGCCACCCCGCCAATAGCGCCTAGTAACCAGTTAATAATGTTTATGAAAGTATCTAGAAAATCACAAATACCGCAATTACCAGTAGCGGTGCAAGCAGGTAAAACACTAGCTTCAAGGCTAAAAGGGATAATTAAGAAAGAAAAAGAGAGCAGTATTAAAAGTAGTTTCATATATTTACAAAGTTTGATTTATTTTCAAAGCCGCTTGTTCTATTATTTCGGCAGGTTCAATTGCTTCAGGTAATTTATTAAGCATTTCTTTAAAGTATTCATCCATTTTTAAAACATCATTACCATGATACCAATGAGTAGCTGTTAAGACTTGATCAGCAAAAGTGGCTAAGTCAGGATCAGCTTTTTGACTAGTAATTAAACTACGTAGGGCTGTAGCTTTCTTAGTTTGGGTAAGATATTTAGTTACTTCATTATCACGTGAAGCAAAGGCTAAAAAGCCCCAAGCAGCATCAGCGCTTTTGGTTTTGCGAGAAACTGTGTAAACCCAATAATCTGTGTAGTTAATGGCTTTTTGAGAACCTTGAATTTGAGTCATAGGTGCAATACCAAGATCAAGTTTAGGAGCTTGGTTTTTGATTAAGGGTAAATGATATGAATAGCCAAAGAACATAGCTAGTTTACCTGCCACAAAGGCACTAAAAGCATCAGCCTGATCTTCGTTCCAAGAGTAGACTTCTTTAATTGGATCAGCAAAGTCTAAGTAAAATTGTAAAGCTTGGTAACCTGGAGCATTGGCCTTGTCTTTGGTTGGCGAAGTATGAAAAGCTACCCGTCCTTGAGCATCAACCATTTGTGTACCATTTTGAATCATGAGGAGTGAAGCAATATCAACAGCGTGGGGTAAGTTATCAGTCGTACCTAAGGCTACACCAGCTTGAAGTATTTGGTTATTTTTGTTTACTTGAGTAATTTTTTTAACCGCTTCTTTAAGCTCAGTCCAATTAGTTGGTGGCGTAGGTACGTCACTAGCGTCTAAAAGATCACGATTGTAGTACATAACTAAAGTATCCATACTAAGCGGTAAACCATAGATACGACCATTTAAAATCACATCATTATATACCACGTCAACATATTCATTTTTAATGTCACGAGCACTGTAAGTTGGCACATCACGAACATAGGTATTAATTTCGGTTTTACCCAGAGTAGTCTTTACTTCCTGAAAACTTAGCTTAGTACTATCAGGCATTGGTGTAATCTTAGCTTGATATTTTTTTAGCCAAGTAGCCGGAATAGAGTAAATATCCGGACCTCTGTCTTCGGCCCAGGCTTCTAATAGTTGTTGTTCGTATTCTCGGTATCTAAATTTTTTGTAAGTTATTTTTATATTAGGGTGTAAGGTTTGAAAATCATTAATTAGAACCTGTAGATCATTATTAGTATCCCAGACTCCCCAAAAAGAAAGTTCAATTGGTTTAGTATAGCTGGCGGGGGCACTGTTACCGGGGAATAATTTACATGACAAGCCAGAAGTTAAAAAGAAAGCGCTTATTAAGAGTAGAATAATATATTTATTTGAAAATATTTTCATTATTTTATTTTTTTAATATATTTTTTAAATTCTTTTTTTAAATTAGGATGTTCTAAAGCTAAGTCAACGTTAGCTTTGAGCCAACCCAGCAGAGTTCCTGCATCATAGAGCTTACCTTCGATTAAACAAGCATACATTGCTCTTTTTTTGCTTAATTTATGGAGAGCATCAGCTAACCAGACTTCACCACCAGTACCAGGTTTTAAATTTTTTAAAATAGGGAAGATATCTGGAGTTAAGAGATAACCACCAACACAAGCGATATTTGAAGGAGCTTTCTCTGAGCCAGGTTTTTCAATTATTTTTTTAATTTCATATGCATTATTATCTAGTTTAATGCCATCAATAATGCCATAACGTTTTTGCCCCTCTTTATCTGTTCTCACTGTAGCTAAAACTGGATCACCATATTTTTCATAAACTTCAATCATTTGTTTAACCCAAGATACTTTACCGGTATAGAATTCATCACCCCAAAAGACCATAAAAGGTTCATTACCAATCAATTTTTCAGCGTTAAGTACTGGCGTACCATTACCCATGGGCCCTTTTTGTCTGAGGTATATAAAATTAGCCATAGAAGCAATATTCTTAATTTCATTTAACTGCTTAGTCTTACCTTGCTTTTTAAGCCAATTCTCTAATTCAGTTGAATGATCAAAATGATCTTCAACTGCTCGTTTGTTACTAGAAGTAACAAAGATAATATCTTTGATACCAGCTTTAACACAACCTTCAACAATGTATTGAATAGTTGGTTTATCAACTATGGGTAACATCTCTTTAGGTTGAGCTTTTGAAGCTGGTAAAAATCTAGTTCCAAAGCCAGCTACGGGTATAATTGCTTTACGTATTTTATTCATATAAAGATGATAATATTATACAATTTTTAAAGTATCTTAGCAATCTTTAAATAAAATAAAAAGCCCTTGATAATTTGAGAGCTTTTTAATATATTAATTATTAATTATCTGATACTTCGGGTTCAGCTAGGGGCATAGGTCTAGGATTAATATCATTATCTAAATCAAGTAGGCTTTTAACCAGCGGAACTGATCCGTACCCCATTTAGTAGACATTTTGAAACCCCATAACCCTCACATCGACC
>CAZSGB010000088.1:0-3434 GCA_964606355.1 uncultured Gammaproteobacteria bacterium
AGTAGCTAATTTTCGCCAAAAGATTAAAAACATAAAGTATGAATAAACCTCAATTTACTTGAGGTATGACGAAATATATTATAGCAGAAAAATGAATTAAAATAAACAAAAAGCTGCGTCCAATAGTTTGTATTTTAATTTAATTTTAAGGAGAGAGATTTCCGTATAAATAAGGTAAAATTAATTTAAAATACTAAAGGCGCAGCTTTCTATCTACAACTAAATTAATGGAGGGTGAACCCCGCGTTGATACGGGCAATATATTATTTTAGCAAGATCTTAGTTAAGAAAGAGATCTAACCAAGAAAAGAATGCTAATTAATATACCGTTGACAAGCTTTTTAAATGAATTAACAAGCTCTCCCCCTCCAATAGCTTAGTTGTAAATACTCCACAAAATATATTTAACATTTAAATATACTTTGGTAGAGGGCCGAGAATACGTCTTATTTCCTTTATGTATTTAATTAGGTACATAATTCTCGGGTCTACTCTCTCTATTTGTGTCAGTTTTAACTGACCTCCTGATATTGTATCAGGATTTTTTTAGTTCCTTAATAAAATTAGGAACACTACATCATAGCACAGATTTACGATTCTGTCAACATTATTGTTTAAAATGAATATAAAAAGGCTAAAATTAGCCTAATTTAAATATATAAATTATTATTTATTTTTTTTAATCAAAGTAGCATAGTACTGATCTGTCCTAAGGTCAGTACTGAAATTTAAATCTTCTTCATTTATTTCTAAATTTGAACCAAGAGTATTATTTGACCAATCAAAACTATAATTTTTAGGTAAATAAAGATGTGAATTAAATGAATTATTTATTACCCCTGATTGCTTTTGAACTAATAAACTATAATCAATTACTTGATCATTAGAAAATAAATTAAATATTCCCTTTTTATTTAAATCTAATTTAAATGGTAATTTATATGAAAAAGTAAGTGTTGAACTTTCTCCGGGTTCTACTTGTAGCCAATGTCCAAAAACAGTTTTATTTAATTCATTATTTATATCAACTCCAGTTTTTGGATCAGTAAAGACTACTCCATTAATTTTCAATAAATCAATATCTAATCTATAACTAGAATATATTTCTTTAAATAATAATTCATTAGGTGGCATATAACCTGTTACTTCGAGTAACTCACTACCTTCTGGCACATATATTCTAATATAATTAATATTATTATTTTTAGCAAAAACATAATTAGCATCATCAACTGGTATTAAATTACCTTGATGGCTTCTTTTAATTGAAACCGTATTAACAATTGAACCATCATCTTCAATATATGAATAATGATTTACTTCCTGCTTAATATAGGTATCAGTTTTACCACCAGCAATATTTGTATTAACAACCATTAAATAATCATTATTAGTATCTTCCATTTCTCCTGTCCAACCAAATGATCGAGCTGTTTCTTGTTTACTTTGCTCAGTAAAATAAAATTGAAAATCTTTTGATTCAAAAGCATTATTTAAAGCTAAAATAATAGGTAAAGTTTGTTCAGATTTAGTAGATAACAATTTTTCAATTAAAAGAGGCATTAAATCACTAATAATTTCTTTGGGCTTGTTATCTTCATATTCAAATAAAGTAGCGTGTTGCAAGGCTAAAACAACGTTATCTGGAGTTAAAACTTTTCCATATTCAGGCATTTCAATGTTACCAACTATCTTAAGAAGTTCAGGAATAATAGAAGAATTAATAGCAATAACTCCATCAACGGAAGGCCAACCAGAATTTTCAAAAAACCAAATAATTTTTTCAGCTGAAGTTGGAAAATCTGCCCACCAATTTGCATCCCAAATATTCCAAGCGCTACCAACTAATTGCATAGGTTCAGGTGAAATAACTTTTTCTGTTAAATAACCTTTTAAATCATAAGTACCGCCAGAGGGTACTTCCATATTAACTATTTCACCTTTATCTAAATCAACTAAAGCAAAGGTACCGAAGAAACCACCAGTTGGTCTTAACTCATTAGTATTTTGAAACATGAATAAATACCTCTTTGGTGAAGCATGACCTAAAATATCTAATGAGAATTTAAATAATTCTTTACTATGATTAAGACTTTGATTTAAAACTGGTAAAGCTTCTTGTAACTGAGTAAAGATTTCACGATATTCTTTAGGTATAATGGAACTATCAATTTCCATTAAATCAGTAATCACTAAATTTAAATCATTACTCGCTTTATCTAAGCCATTATAGATTACTATTAAATCATCAGTTAAAGCTTGATCTAAGTCTTTTATTTCTTGACTTTTACTTAAAATAATAGTTAATTCCTGAGCTACTGAAGAAAATTGTTCCCCGGCTCTTACTAATTTCTCAGCTGAAGATATCTTCTTACCAGCTACTGGTATAACTTTAAGTAAATCAATAAAAGATTGATTAAAATTATCAGTATATTGTTTAATTTCTCTAAAATAATTACTAGCACTACCAAAGGATAAACCGGCAGCTTGCCAATTTAATTCACTAATGGCTTCAACTCCAGTTTTAAGCTCAGATAATGCTTCTTCTGAAACACCAAGTACTTGCCCTTTTGTTTCTTCTAGATATTTATAGAAAAATAAGCCACGGATTGGAATAATTAAGAGTAAAGCTATCAAAGCAAAGTTAAGAGCAAATCTTAAATTAATTAACCACTTCTGATTAAACTTAGGAGGAGTAAAATTATAATCTAACTTTTTATATTTTGGTAACTTATTATATAGCTTAAGTCCAAAATTATCTAAACGCTTTAATAATCTTTTTTTCTTTAATAAATTACTAGAATAGTCTTCTTTTTTTTCAAATTTATTTTGTTCTATCTGATCAATCATTTTAACCGGTTCGTCCATTATATTCTTTTCAATCTGAGAAAAAAACTTTTCTACCATACTTCTTGGTGGTCTAACTAATTTACTTTTCTTTTCGCGTCTTTGTTTTAAATCTAAAAGATGAGCCGAATTATCTAAACTTAAAGTAGTTGTTTTAGTTTTAAATTTACCATTTTTGAATAATCTAATCTTTATTTCATTTCGAGGTAATATTTCTTTTTTTTCAAAATTTGAATTTTTACCTTCAATTAATTTATCTAATTCAGAGTATACTTTTTTACTTTTAAGTAGTTCTAAACTCTCTACTTGATTCATTTCTGTTAAAAATTCCAGTTGTTCATCAATTAAAAGATGATCAAGATTAAAATTATCCTGATCATAATTATCAGCTTTTAGAGTAGTTTTTTTTATTTGCTTAACAGATTTCTTTAAAGCTTTTTTTTCTTTTATTTTTGCTTTTACCATTGGGGAAAACTTAAATCAAATTGTAATTTATTATACCATAAATTACTTAAGTATGTAAATAATTTTGGGTAATGTGTATACACATATTGCACTTTTCTGCTAGTCTAGAGGCATATGTCAAA
>CAZSGB010000089.1:0-3425 GCA_964606355.1 uncultured Gammaproteobacteria bacterium
TCGACTACATGTTAACAACTCACGCCTTGTCCAGAACTGGGTGGACTGATACAAATATTTGCACATAGTTTAAAGTTGAGCTATAATAGATAAGCAACGTATCTATTGTTTTTCCACAGTTTAAAAATCAATATATTGTGATATAATTGTCATATAGACTACTACATCTAGTAGTCTAGTTATATCTAGAGAAAAGCGAGAACGTATAATCAATGAGTAATTCGTATTTTTTTTCGCTAAAAATATATTTATGACCAACCCAATCCCTAATTTTGACTCCGAAACAGAGACAAAGATAAACGATTTTGATATTGAAAAAGAGCCTAAGAATGAAAAAGCCTCTTTTTTATTTAAAAAAAGTAAAAATGGCTTAGAAGTTGATAGACATTTCACTAAAAAAGAAGTCCACCCCTATGATGAAATTATTTGGGATACTAGAGATGCTTCCATTATCAATTCTGAAGGTAATGTAGTCTTTTCTCAAAAAAATGTGGAGATTCCTAAGTCTTGGTCACAGACTGCTACTAATATTGCTGTACCTCATTACTTTAGAGGTAGGGTTGGTACTAAAGATAGAGAGACTAGTGCTAAACAAATGGTTGACAGAGTAGCTAAAACTATTTCTAATTGGGGTTTTGAACAAGGCTATTTCAAAACTGAAGAAAATGCTAAGATTTTTGAAATTGAACTTACTTATTTATTGATTAATCAATATGCGGCTTTTAATAGTCCTGTTTGGTATAACGTAGGTATTGAAGGACATCCTCAATGTAGTGCTTGTTTTATTAATTCTGTCCAAGATGATATGCGTTCTATTCTTAACTTAGCTGTGACTGAAGGTATGCTATTTAAATTTGGTAGTGGTACAGGTACTAATTTGTCAGTCCTAAGATCATCTAAAGAATACTTAGCTAAATCTAATGGTAAGGCTTCTGGTCCAGTTTCCTTTATGAAAGGTTATGATGCTTTTGCAGGAGTTATTAAATCAGGCGGTAAAACTAGAAGAGCGGCTAAAATGGTTATTTTGAATATTGATCATCCAGATATCGTAGAGTTTATTAATTGTAAAGCTCATGAAGAAAAAAAAGCTTGGGCTTTAATTGAAATGGGTTATGATGGCTCTTTAAATGGTGAAGCCTATAGTTCTGTTTTTTTTCAAAATGCCAATAATTCAGTTAGAGTAACTGATTCATTTATGCAAGCAGTTAAAGAGAAGGGCGAATGGCAAACGAAATATATTTCTACTGGTGAAGTAGCTGAAACTTACAAGGCTAGAGATTTAATGAAACAAATTTGTGATGCCGGTTGGATTTGTGGTGATCCGGGAATGCAATTTGATACGACGGTTAATAAATGGCATACTTGTCCAGAGAGCGCTCCCATTAATGCTTCTAATCCATGTTCTGAATTTATGTTTATTGATGATAGTGCTTGTAATTTAGCTTCAATCAATTTAATTAAGTTTAGAAACGATGATAGTACCTTTGATGTCGAAGGCTTTAAACATACTGTTGAAATAATGATTACCGCTCAAGAAATAATTGTGGAGAATTCAAGTTACCCAACCCCGGCTATTGAACAGAATTCATATGATTTTAGGCCACTAGGTTTAGGTTATGCTAACATTGGAGCTTTACTTATGAGTAATAGTTTACCTTATGATAGCGCCGAAGGTAGAAATTTTACTGGAGCTATTACAGCTATTATGACTGGTTGGGCCTATTATCAATCAGCCAAGATTGCTCAAGTTAAAGGATCATTTAAATATTATGAATTAAATAGTAAGTCCATGCTTAAGGTAATAGGTATGCATAGAGAGTTAGCCTATAAATTGAATGCTACTGGAGTTTCGCCTGAATTATTAACAGCCGCTCAAGATGTATGGGACAAAGCCTATGATCTTGGGCAAGCAGTAGGTTACAAGAATTCTCAAGTTACTCTCCTAGCTCCAACTGGAACCATTGGTTTCTTGATGGATTGTGATACTACTGGAATTGAGCCAGATATTGCTTTAGTAAAATATAAATGGCTAGTTGGTGGCGGTATGATGAAGATAGTTAATAATACTGTACCTTTAGCTCTTAAAACCTTAGGTTATGAAGGTGAAGAAATTGATAGTATTTTAGAATATATTGATAAGAAAGATACTATTGAAGGCGCTCCTAAATTAAAAATAGAACATTTACCTATTTTTGATTGCGCTTTTAAGCCTAAAAATGGTCAACGTTCAATTCATTATATGGGTCATGTTAGAATGATGTCAGCAGCTCAACATTTTTTATCAGGCGCTATTTCTAAAACCGTAAATATGCCTGAAGATGCTAAAGCTTCTGATATTCAAGAAGTCTATATGACTGGTTGGGAACTGGGGTTAAAAGCGATTGCTATTTACAGGGATAATTCAAAGAGAACTCAACCTTTAACCATGGGAAATAATAATAATGGAGTTAGTAAGGGTTATGTAATTAAGCCAGCTCGTAAGAGAATGCTAGATGAAAGACAAGCGATTACTCATAAGTTTTCTATATCTAATCATGAAGGTTATTTAACTGTTGGTTTGTATGAAAATGGTCAACCAGGTGAACTATTTATCTCCATGTCTAAGGAAGGTAGCGTTATTTCTGGTCTTATGGATTCTTTTGCGGTCTCCATTTCCGTTGGTTTACAATATGGAGTACCACTTAAAGTTTTAGTTAATAGATTTGTTCATACTCGTTTTGAACCATCAGGTTTTACTAATAATCCAAACATTAGAATTGCTAAATCAATTGTTGATTACATCTTTAGATGGTTAGCTCTTAAATTTTTGTCTCCTGAAGATTTAATGAAGGTTGGTTTAAATAATCTTGATATCTTGGCTAACGGTGATAGTAAGAGTGATCTTGAAAAGTTGACCAAGATTGCTGCTAAAGAAAAAGCTAAAGAAGAAGCTAGTAATGAGGATGATGAAAAAGAAGAAGAAATTGCCTATCAACAAACAGCTTTAAACCTTGAAAAAGAAGATGATTCTAAAATAACTTTTGATATGCAAGCAGATGCTCCTATCTGTGATACTTGTGGTTCGATGATGATCAGAAACGGTGCTTGTTACAAATGTATGAATTGTGGTGGTACTTCAGGTTGTAGTTAAGCTATTTAACATATACTTTAAATTAAGGAACAAGGTGTAAAACCTTGACAGTCGCGCTACTGTAACTTAAATAGTTATTTAAGGAGTCAGGAACTTGATTTAAAGCTAATTAACATGGACCTCTTCGCGTAAAAAGAGTCAGTGGAGTTTCTATTTTAAAAATGATCTTGAATTTATTTGAGATCATTCAAAAATAGAAATAAATCCCTCTCTTTTAAAGAGAGGGATTTTGTATAATAAATATTATGACAAGTTATATTGTTAATCCCCCTTAATTGGAAACATCTTTACGTTA
>CAZSGB010000090.1:0-3391 GCA_964606355.1 uncultured Gammaproteobacteria bacterium
ATTATTTAAATCAGGTTGAGCTAAGACAGGAATAATTAAAAAGCAGAAGATTATTAGAATTGACAGAGTAAGAAATATTTTTTTAAGCATATAAATAAATTATTTAATTATTCGCGATCTTTATTGGAGCGGAGTAGTTGTTGAAGTATTTGCCTTCTCTAAGCTAGTTTCTATCCTGTTTGTGGCAAAAGCAGTGACGATATAGGCTAATAAGATAATAACTAAACCAATAACAGCATTTATAATTCTTTTCCGAGCGGCTGATACTTTTTCTTCACTACCTCCAGCGGTTAACCATTGATAGCCAGAAGTAATGATTAAAACTAAGAAAATGACCCCTAGAAAAGCCAAAATATATGAAATTATGATACCTATTTTGGTTGATAAACTTAGTGAAGTTACTTCAACATATTCTTGCCCAGTAACATCTTGATAGTTTTCTTTTAAACATTCTTCTAATGATTTACTAGGATCACAGTTTTGATAGAAACTTTTATCAGCAGCAAAAGATAAAAAAGGAGTAAAGATTAAGATACTTATTATGATTGTTAATATATATTTTTTTGGATTTGAAGACATAAGTTATTAGTTAGGAACGCAACAACGATATAAAGGGTTATCGGGTTGAGAAGGGCAGAGGTTTGAGACATAGGCACCAGTTACAGTGCCCTCATTATTATTAATAGTACAAGCAGTTTCACCCTGTTCGTGAGTTTGACATTCACCACCCTGGTCAAGACAAAGCTGATCAACGTTAGTTACTGGCGCTTGATTGTCGTTTGTTTTCTTAATCAGAGTAAAGACAACAAAGTTAATAATTAAGTAAGAAGCTAAAACAATAACTAAACCGATCATAGCATTAGTTATTAAACCTTTAGCTTTAGTTATCTTTTCTTCCTGGCCAGCGGCCGTTAACCATTGCAGGCCACCAAATAAGATTAAAGCTAAAAAAGTAATTCCCAGCAAACTGAGTATAAAGTAAACAATTCTACCCCCAATGGTATAGATAGTAGAAGCTTCTTGTGGGGAATCAATTAAGAGACTGGCTTGGGCCGCATTATCTAAACCTTGTATAACATCAGAAATATTAGTAGCGAAGACTAAAACAGGAATAATTAGGGTTACTAAGGTTAAGAGTAAAATTATATATTTTTTAGACATATTATTTAATCAGGTGTTGGCGAACAATTACATAAACCATCATCACAAGCTATTTCGTTTGCATTTACTCCTCCACCACAAGCAATAATACAATCTGAAGCTTGAGTACAAGGGACACAAGAGCACGTACCTTGGTTACAAAATGGAGCTGCATTATCTGCATCGTCGCAGTAAGCACATTGTCCATCCATAGAACATTCTTCATCATCATCACTGATAGGAATATCTGGTTTATTTGGTTGAGCTGATTGATATATAATATTTTCTATCCTATTAGTTACAAACCAAGTGATAGCATAAGCAGAGACAACTATGAGTAAGCCAATTAAAGCATTAATTAATCTTTTTTTAGCAGCTTTAGCTTTTTCTTCGTCACCTTGGGCTAACATCCATTGAACACCACCAATAATGATCATGATTAAGATTAAAGCACCTAAAAAGGCTAAAACTGTTGAAACCATACTACCAATAGCTGTGGACAGGTTTTCTGACCCTAAATTAGAATTAAAGGTATAACCAGCTTTACTGCCTGTTTGTTGTAAAGTCCATTCAATACATTTTTGAGCAGTAAGATTAGTAGGGCAAGAAGCTTGAGCCTGAACAAATAAAGGAGTAATTAAAAAACAAAGTGAGAATAGAAATAAAGTTGTTTTTTTAATTAACCCCATAAACTAGCCATTAACCTTATAACCACAAAATTAGTTAATAAGAAAGCGGATAAAACAATTATTAAAGCAATAATAGATTGAATTAAAAGATTTTTGCCTTTGGTTACTTTATCTTCATTACCACCAGCTGTCATCCATAAATAGCCCCCCGCAATAACTAAGATTAAAAAGATTACACCCACAAAGCCCAGGATTATATTTATAATATAACCAGCAATTTCGTAAATGTTCGAAGCCTGGCTAGGAGAAGTTATTAAGTTACTAGCCTGGGCTGTCTTATTTAACATTTCTTTAGCAATATCACCAGCCTTTGAGGCTAAGAGAACATGAGGGCTGATTAAAAACAAAAATAGGGCAAAGAGTACTGCCCGAATTATAAAGTGTTTGTTTGTATTATCAAACATGAATTTTTTTTAGATTTGTCTTTACAGTCTAAGCTTTTCCCTCCCTCATAAAAGAGAGGGAAATAGTCTAGACTTTAAATAATGTAACTTTTAAATTTATTATTCACAAACGGAATTTATACAGCTATTAGAAGAACAATCAGCATTTGCAGTACAAGGAGATCCCAACGCACCAGTCCCACCAGTAATCCCACCAGTAGCTGTATAAATTTGTCCAACTACAAAGACGGTAATTGCATAAGCGGCTAAGATAATAACTAAGCCAATCACTCCAGCGCCTAAGATTTTTTTAGCTTCGCCGACTTTATCTTCATTACCACCAGCTGTCATCCATTTGAAACCGCCAAGTAAAACAATGACTATGGCAATGGTAGCCAAAAACCCTAGCAAGACATTAATAATTTGTATTACTGCTGGTTGAAGTCCCGCCTCACCTAGGCCTGTGTTGGTTATCTTGTCTAAACCTAATGAATTTTGAGCACCTACGACCATAGGTACTACCAAGAGCACGACTATTGCTAGACTAATAATACTTTTTTTAGTAAAGTATTTTTTCATAAGCTTTCTCCTTAAGTGTAAATTAAAATATGTTTTTGTTTTAATTTTAATTCACGTTATTTAATTATGTAAATTTGTCTGGTAGATATGGGTAACCTAAGTTATTATATATAATGATTCACTAATAACTTTATAATGTAGTAGCATTATAAAGTTGTTCTATTACAAAGACGGTAATTGCATAAGCGGCTAAGATAATAACTAAGCCAATCACTCCAGCGCCTAAGATTTTTTTAGCTTCGCCGACTTTATCTTCATTACCACCAGCTGTCATCCATTTGAAACCGCCAAGTAAAACAATGACTATGGCAATGGTAGCCAAAAACCCTAGCAAGACATTAATAATTTGTATTACTGCTGGTTGAAGTCCCGCCTCACCTAGGCCTGTGTTGGTTATCTTGTCTAAACCTAATGAATTTTGAGCACCTACGACCATAGGTACTACCAAGAGCACGACTATTGCTAGACTAATAATACTTTTTTTAGTAAAGTATTTTTTCATATATTTTTGTTAATATTATGATTATGTAAATTTATTAAATAAATGTGGATAACCTAAATATATTATACAATAATTTTGTAAATAAAACTAGGTATTGT
>CAZSGB010000091.1:0-3273 GCA_964606355.1 uncultured Gammaproteobacteria bacterium
AAACTAAGAAGTTTATGTTATATGTAATATATGTATAAAGAATATCTAAAATTTGTAATAGTTGGACACGTTGATCACGGTAAATCCACTTTAATTGGCAGATTACTTTTTGATACTAAATCTATCCCCCAAGATAAAATTGACGAAGTAAAAACCGTTTGTGAAGCTCTAGGCAAAGATTTTGAATTCTCTTATCTTTTGGATTATTTAACTGAAGAGAGAGAAAAGAATATTACTATCGAGACAACCCAAACTTTCTTTAAAACCAAAAAAAGAGATTACGTTATTATTGACGCCCCTGGACATAAAGAATTTTTAAAGAATATGATCACTGGTTCATCATTAGCTGAAGCTGCTATTTTAATCGTCGATGCTAATGAAGGAATTAAAGAACAAACTAAGAGGCATGCTTACCTACTAAATTTACTTAATTTAAAACAAATTATTGTGGTTATAAATAAAATGGATCTTGTTGATTACAAGGAAGAACGTTTTAAAGAAGTAGAACAAAATTTAATAAATCATTTAAATAAACTTGATTTAAAACCAAACTATATTATCCCAATATCTGCTAGAAATGGAGATAATATTGCTACTAAGGGAGATAATTTAAATTGGTTCAATGGTCCATCTGTATTAGATGCACTAGACTCTTTTAATAACCAATTTCAAAAAGAAAACCTTCCTTTAAGGCTCCCTATCCAAGATGTCTATGAAGATATAGTTGTGGGTAGAATTGAAAGTGGCCAGATTGAGAAAAACCAAGAAATTATTATTTTACCAGCTAATACTGTAAATACTGTTAAAGCTATTAAAAAATGGAAAACCGAGCTAAATTTAGCCTCACAAGGACACTCAATTGGCTTAAACCTAGATAATAATCAAGGTAAAAGAGGTCAAATTATTTGTGCTAAAGATGATTTACCACAAGTAGTAACTAAGTTTAAAGCTACTCTCTTTTGGATGAGTAATATTGAAGCTTCTGAAAATGATAAATTTTCTTTAAAAATAGTCACTCAAGAACAAGAGGTAGTAATTAAAAAAATCCATACTCTTATGGACTCTTCTTCTTTAGAGTTAATCGATGGTAAAACTATTAAAGAAACATATATAGCTAATGTAGAATTTGAATCTAATAAACCATTAGTAATCGATGATTATACGTGTATTCCTGAAATGGGAAGATTTGTTTTAACTTCAAATGAGAATGTAGTAGCAGGTGGTATTATTACTTAGCTAATATTTCAAATAATTCTTTCTCATCGCCAAATATATCATGATCTCGATTAAATATCGAGATATATTTTTTTTTACCTTTTAAATTATTATAAAATAATTTAGTTGTTGCTATGGGTATATCCTCATCTTCAGTGGCTTGAAAAATAGTGATCTCCGTATTTAACTCTTTAACAAAATCTAATGGATTATATTCTTTAACTAATAATTTGACTTCTTTCCTATAATATTCATCATCTCTTAAATTCAATACATCTTTAGCTGATTCCCATAATTTTGGTATTAAAGGATTCTCAATTAAAAACTTAGCGTCAATTACTGAATTTAACAGAAATACTTTATCAAAAATATCATTTAATTCGTGTATTATATTTAATATACACAAACCACCATATGAATAACCTAAACCATATATTTGAGCTTGAGGATAGTTTTTCCTCAAATTTTTAGCTACTTCTTTAATATCTAGCATAGAACCAATTAAACTAAACTTAGCATCACTTAATTTATCCCCTCGATAATTTATTTCAGCAATACCTAACTTATTATCTTTTAATTTATCTACTCTATTCGTACCAGGAAAACCATGACAAAAAAGAATAATCTTTTTATTAAAATACTTAGTGTTATATAACTTAGTAACTACTTTTTCTCCTTCAACATTTGTTATTAAAGTATCCATAATTTATATCCACTTCTTAAAGTCATAACACCCTTTAAACCACAGTTTAAATAACCACAATGGAGTACTAGGGTCTAAAGAATCTCTATGTAATATATATGAATTACTTTTTTTATTATTAAAGCCAGGTATGATAGTAAAAGCATATTTATAGCTCTCACTTATTTTACTTATTACTTTGGCATTAAAACTCTCCTTATCCCCTTCTGGATAAGCAAAGTAATCCGATCTTATACTACCATCTACTTCTTGATTTAACTCTTTATCACTTAGCTTAGTTAAATACTTATGAGTCATACTATGACCACCTAGAGTATGTCCTTTTTCTGTTAACCGATCACTATACTCTTTAAAATCATCATTAATAAAAAATATAGCTTTTATCTCATATTGATCTAGTACAGTTAAGACATATTCTAGCCAATTACTATACCCATCATCAAAACTAAGTAAGATATTTAATTTCTTTTTATCTAAGTTATTACTTTTAAAATCACTAGCACTTATTATATTATACTTACTCTTTAAATATTTAAGTCTCTCTTCAAACTTACTTACTTCACTCTCTTTAATATCATGTAAGCACCAAACACGTACTAATGGTTTATTAAGTAATAACCTTCGTAAATATGGTAAACCTGTTAAGTAAAATAGTATTATTAAGATGTTTCTTAATTGTTTCATGATAGTCTTATTTTAGTATGTTTGAACAATATTTTACAGCTATTGACATTGTGGATAACTTTTGCTAATATTTTTATGTAAATTCTCCTTATGGAGACTTTCTCGATTTTGTTCAAAATCCGCTATTTCTGGCGGGTTTTTGATTTATTTCCAAAATCTAGCCCTATTTAATCTATAATTAAAATCTTCACTATTATAGCTCTTGACCATTCAGTTATGCTAGTTGATAATTCTTTTGGACCATAATCAGAACCATAATAAAATCTTCTTAAATCTTGTTTGCCTTTTGAAAAATTTCTTACTAATAGTCCCCACTCTTTAATACCAATCTTCCAACGTAAACTCTTTTTCCAATTTTCAACATTACAATAATCTACAATAACAATAGTTCTTTCTTGTTTACTAGCATATGAATTAATAAATTTATTTATTTTTTCTCTATTCATAATATATTTAAATATAATAAAAACAGGTTCAAAATTAGACCCTGTTTTTATGTGTTAATATCTTAATCTATAATATTTATTAAGTCAAAATTATTTAATTTTATATATTATTATACTTACCTTTATGCTTTACTCAGAAAAGAAAAGGAATATTTCAGACAACGTTTAGGACACTAGTGTTGCGTTAACTTCTTAACTATACCCTAAAATTAAGCTTAATACAAG
>CAZSGB010000092.1:0-3258 GCA_964606355.1 uncultured Gammaproteobacteria bacterium
TATAACGATTTAGAACATTGTGCTTTAAATGGTAAAACGCCTAATGAAATGTTATAATTAATTAATTAGAAACCGCCATATGTGTGTAATTAAAACACATAAAATAAGTTATCCACAACTAAAGTTAAATTATTTTACTTCTAATTTTATATATTATTGACCTAATATTCCTTTTACTTCTTCTATTTCCAAATTAACTGTATCTATCATGTTTTGATCTGGAGCAAATTTAGTAAATAGTTCTAAATATTCTAAAGCTTTTTGATAATTTCCTATTTCTCTTAAGTAAGAAGCATAAAAATATATAATCTTATAATCATTATTTGTTTTTTCAACACCTTCTTCAAATATATCCATTACTCTTTGTGTATTACTACTATCCTGTGCTTTATATACTTTAGCTAAGTTAAAATAAACTAAATAATAATCTGGAGCCTTAGTTCTTGCTACTTCAAAAGATTCAATGGATTCATCATACATAGCTAACCTATAATAAACATTTCCAATATTTAACCATGATGTGCTGTTTGCTGGAATTATTTCAGAAGCTTTTTTAAAGTAATCAATAGAAAGTGAAGCATTACCTAGCTCTCTTTCAATATTACCTAAATCTAAGTAAGCATTATAATTATTAGGGAATAATTCTAATTCTTCTAAATTAGTGTTTCTTCTTTCTTCAAAGTTAATTCTAGCTTCTTCAGATAAATTTACTTCTAAAAATAATCCTTGAGGTGTTTTTGTAATAACATCAAGACTTTTATCCCTTTTAAAATATATTAAGACAAAAGCTAAAATAATTATTACAATAATTATTACTACACCAAATATTTTTTTATTGATTTTGTTCATCATATTGATTATTCATTAATTGTTCTATTTCTTTATATTTAATTAAAGCATTATAACTATATACAGGATTAACTTGTGCAGCCTCTTTTAATGTTTCCAGAGCTACATTATATTGTTTATCTAATACTAAAAGATTTACTAAATTTTCCCAATGGTTTAAATTCTCTGGTTCAATCTCTGTTAAACGTTCAACAAAAAATATTAATTTCTCTACATCCCCTCTTTCATCATAATATTGTAAAATTTCATGTACTTCATCTAAATTATAAAATGGATAATCATTTTCAATCATTAAATTATATAATTCATCTAAACCATCTAAATCACCTTTAGCTTTTAAGGCAAATGATTTAAAATAATATGTTTCAGGTATGGTATAATTTAATGAAATAGCTTTATCTAAGTTTTCTAAAGCTAAATCATATTTAGAATTTAATAAATAAATTTGAGAAAATACCCAATATGGTCTAACTCTATTAGGACCTAGTTTTTTTGTATTATTAGTAAATTCTAAGGCTAAATCATAATACTTATAATCATTAGTTAATTCAAAAAGATGAGAATAATTTTTTGCTTGTATGTAATGTAAATACATATTTTTACTATCTAATCTAATAGCTTCATTCATAAGTTGTGTTGCAAACTTAAAATTAGCAATCTTTTCTTCTTTTAAGGCCATGTAATTATCATCGTAGAGTGCTAAATCTAATGCAGCTGAAAATAAATGAGCAGGATCAATCTTATTTACAGATACTTTAGCTGCTTGTTTAAAATATTCAACCATAGCTGAATAATCATACCTACTTCTTTCGCGGTATGTTTCAAACATATTATTATTTGCTTTAATCTCTGTTAAATTTAAGCTGAAAAACATCCAAGTAAAAGCAATAACTACAAAAGGAATACTAAGCACTGGTCTAGCTAATACTTTAGACTCATTATTTTCTTCTGGATTATTTGAATTAGATAAAAAGTATATAAATGCTAAAAATGCATAGAACAATATCAAACTATTTAATGAATCAAAAACAAATAAGTTTTGTATAAAATATGTTATGAATAATAAACTAAGCACTATAAAAGATGATTCTGATATAGTTTTCTTTTTATACAACTGTATTAAGTAATATGCTACTGCTATAAAAATTGATAAGTAACCAAATAAACCAAGGATACCCATCATAACAGCAATATCAATTAATGTATTATGAGCTCTGTCATACCAAACTTCATCACCTGTATATGTATAAAAATCTGGACTAATATATTCATTAAAAACTATTTGAAAATTTTCAGGTCCAACTCCTAGTAAAAAATTATTTTGAAAACCTTCTAAGCCTGCTTGCCAAGAAAGTAATCTAGTTTGTACTGTCGTATCAGTTAATGAATAGCTAGTTAACCTTTTTAACCAATAGTTATTATCAATAAACTCAGAATTACGTAATGCAAATAATGATGATCCAATTAAGATTAAAACTACTACACCAATTAAAATATTTTTAGATACATTACTTTTCCATATCTTTAAAATAAGACTCATAATTACAAAAATAAATAAAGAAGCAAACAAAGCAAGTTGAGCTCCTCTAGTTGCTGCTAAAAATATTGTAATTACAATTATTACAAATGAGAAGATATAAAATATCTTATATTTCTTTTTAGTTTCTCTCAAGAGATAAAGTAAAGAAATAAATAAATTAAATATTAAATAACTAGAAAGAAATGATGCATTACCAACGGTACTCTTTACTCTATCAATACCTGATTCATAAACAAAATCTAAACCCATTATCTGAGCTATACCATATAAACAAATGACTACTGAAACAACTAATGAAAAATTAAATAATCTTTTCCAGACTTTTTGAGTTTTAATAACTGAAATTAAAATTAAAAACCAAGCTAGATAATGTAAATAATTAAAAGTACCCATCATTCTTTCCCAATTACCCCACCAACTTCTCGTAAAACTCTCACTAGTAAAAGTAGTAATTAACATTACTACAACAAAGGATAGCACGCTCCATATAATGAATGATTTTTTAGGTAAATACTTTTTATTTAATAAAACTAACACTAAATATGCACCAAACAAAAATTCAATAAGTATTCTAAAGATTATTGTTTTTTGTATTACATAAGGAAAGTATGAATTAGGTATTATTATAAATGGCATTAAAACCACTAAAAAACTACCATAAATTAATATGGTTTCTAATATTTTCTCTAAATTTAAATTATATTTTTTTAGCATAAACTTATACAGAAATATACTATATATTTCCTATAAAATCAATAGACGTAAATGTTATAGTAAATCTAACTCAAAACCCCCTGCCGCAAGGCAGGGGGTTTGTTATTTCAACAATATCTAATCATTACAAGATAGGTTATTGGTAAAGTATTCTA
>CAZSGB010000093.1:0-3219 GCA_964606355.1 uncultured Gammaproteobacteria bacterium
ATTCCCGTATTATTATCTTTGCCCCGATCACATTATGTATTATACCTTCTACGAGACATTACCATTTTTTGTTTACGAATTTATGATTTTTTAGTATAATATAGTACATGATAAAGCAAAAACAGATAGATATCTTGGCTAAGATAATTCAAAGAGAATATGATATTTATGCTCCCAAGCAAGAAGCTGAGGAGCTTTTTGTTTCTAAGATAGAAAATATTAAAAATATTGATTATTTCGGGAAGATACCTTTAAATTCATGGGAGTATTTGTTTTTTCCTCCTTGTGAAAAAATGTTTCATTATGAAAAGAATAGTTTTCAAGAAGCAAAAGTAGATTATCCCAAGGTTTGTGGCTTTAATATGACAGTTTTAGATCTAAAAGCTTTAGGTCTTTATGATTTAGTTTTTAAAGATGATGTTAATTATCTTAAAAGACGTAGAAATACTTTGGTTGTTGGATATTTTGCTAAAAGTCCTAGTATTAAGAATTATCAAGATTACTCTAATTTTGCTTTAGATTTCTATGAAAATACTTTAGAACACATTCCTTTTGATATCTTTATCGAACAGACAAAGACAGGTAACTTTAAAATATATTCTGGTTCATATAAAGGGCAAGATATTTTAGAGAAAGCTAAGATAAAAGAATATCAGAATGTAAAATTTGCTGGTCTTATACCAGAAGAAGGTTCGGATAAAAGGATGTTAGAACTATATAATTTAATCAAAAATTCAAAAGATCATAAATTATGGGCTGAGCTTGATAAAATATGTATTGCTTGTGGTAAATGTTCACAAGTTTGTCCAACTTGTTTTTGTTTTGATTTTGAAGATATCCCAGAGAATAATTCTATCGCTCGCCAAAGAGTCTGGGGTAATTGTTTTTATCCTGAATTCACAGCCACAGCAGGTGGAGAAAACTATACTAAGAGCATTAAGAATAAATTAAGATTTTGGTATGAGCATAAGTTTGTGAGAATACCACATGAATATAAAATACCAGGTTGTGTTGGTTGTAATCGTTGTAGTAATGTTTGTCCAGTCTTAATTAATATTAATAAGAATTTAAATGAGTTAAAGAAGAAGTAATGATTAATCCATATTTACCTAAAAAAGTTAGGGTAGTGGAGATTAAGCAAGAAACAGAAGATGTTAAGCTTTTTAAATTGAAATTTTTAGAAGATCAGAAATATTTCTATTTTTGGCATGGTCAATTCGCACAAATTGGTTTACCCGGGTACGGCGAAGCACCTTTTGATATCTGTTCTGATTGTAATGTTAGCACTAAATATTTTGAAATAGCTGTTCGTAAAGTAGGTTTTTTAACTTCCAAATTACACGAAGCTAAAAAGAATGATATTTTTTATGTTAGAGCCCCTCTCGGGAAAGGTTGGCCTGATCCTAAAACATTAGCTAAACCTAATTTATTATTAGTTGGCGGTGGTTGTGGTTTTGTACCATTAAAGTCAGTTATTGAAGAAGTAAGTGGGGGTTTTAGTAAGAGTCATAAAGTACAAGTCTTTTATGGTTGTAGTGATGAGAGTAATGTTTTATATAAAGATAGATATAATCATTGGTTAGAAAATAGTGTTGATCTTAAATTAATATTTGATAAGAAAAAAACCTCTAAAAAGTTAATTGCTGGGGTTAGTTGTTCTTTTGGTTTAATTACTAAGTTATTTGATGAAGTTAAAGTTATTGATGAAGCCTCTGCTTTTTTATGTGGTCCACCGATTATGTTTAAATTTGTAGTTGAAAAATTATTAAAACATGGATTCCTTGAAGAAGATATTTACGTTTCTATGGAAAGAAAAATGTATTGTGGTATTGGCGTTTGCCAGCACTGTGCTCTGGGAGAAAAATATGTTTGTAAAGATGGTCCAGTTTTTAATTACCCTGAAGTTAAAAATTATATTTAGATATTTATGTTATTACTTTGGATAATTGTATTTTGCATTAGCTTATTTATCTTAATTAAAGCTGCTGATTACTTTACAGAAAGTGCCGAGAAAATAGGTTACTTACTTAAAATTTCACCTTTTATCATTGGTGTAACAATTATTAGTATTGGCACTTCTTTACCAGAACTGGCTACTTCCATAATTGCTACTATTCAAGATCAAACGCAGATTGTAGTGGCTAATGCTATTGGTTCAAATATTGCTAATATTTTATTGGTTATTGGATTAACTGCCATTATGGCTGGTAAATTAGTTGTCAAGAGAAGTCTAATTGATATTGATTTACCACTTTTAGCTACGGCTACAGCTTTGATTATTATTGTGATGTGGGATAAGCAGATAGTATTAGGTGAAGGTATAGTTTGTATCTTAGGTTACATAGTTTACGCGGCTTATACCATGAAAGGACAAAAAGAAGAGAAAGGTAAATTAGAAGGCATTGTGCCTGGTCAAGACATACCAGTTACTCGTGAGAAAAGACATAAATCAAGAAAGAAAAGACAAGATCAAACTTTTAGATTAATTTTTATTTTATTATTTTCAGTTATTTTTATCTATTTAGGTGCTGATTGGACTATTAAATCAATAGTTGAAATTGCTACTTTAATTGGTATTCCTTCTTCTTTAGTGGTTATGTCAGCTATGGCTATTGGTACTTCTTTACCAGAACTAGTTGTTTCTATTGGGGCTGCGCGTAAGGGTAAATTTGAAATAGCTTTAGGTAATGTATTTGGTTCCAATATTTTTAATATTTTAATTGTTATGGGGGCTCCGGCTTTATTTAAAAATTTAATTATTGATGAGGCTACTTTTTCAGTAGGTATTCCATTTTTAATTGGCGCAACTGTTTTATATACCTTTTCTGGAATTTCCAAAAAAATATATAATTGGGAAGGTATGATGTATTTACTAATTTACTTTTTATTCTTAGCTAGATTATTTAATCTAATTTAATTATTAATTACTTAATATATGGATAATAAAGCAAAAGGCCTCTTATTAGTCCTAATGACCGCTCTTATTTCTGGTATTTCTATTTTTATTAATCAGTTTGGAGTTTCGGTAATTTCTTCAGATATCTATACTTTTTTAAAAAATTTGATTGCTGGATTATTTATTTTAGCGATCATAATTTTATTTAAAGAATTTAAGGAAGTTAAATTATTGAAAAAGAACGATTGGCTGACTTTAACTAGCATTGGATTAATCGGGGGGAGTATTCCTTTTCTTTTATTTTTTAAAGGTTTAGCTCTTTC
>CAZSGB010000094.1:0-3187 GCA_964606355.1 uncultured Gammaproteobacteria bacterium
ATAGGGAGAAGCTATCTCCCAAATAATTATAGCTAATAACTATATACATGAAAATATTATTCTTTGGTGACATTGAAGGTAAAATAGGGAGACTTGGTATATCTCAAGCCTTACCTAAACTTAAAGAAAAATATCAGCCTGATATTATTATTGCTAATGTAGAAAACTTAGCTCATGGTAAAGGCGTCACTCACAAAACCTTAACTGAAATGAAGGACATAGGTATTAACTTATTTACTTCAGGTAATCATGTTTGGAAGAAAGCTGATGTTAAGGAATCTGAAAAAGAATCTAAGACTACTCTAATCACACCAAGTAATGACCCTAGAACTGCCGAAGGTGACGGTTACAAAGTAATTGAGGCTAATAATGAGAAATTATTAGTTATTAATTTATTAGGTCGTGTATTTATCGATGAAGAAGATTTAAGATGTCCCTTTAAAGAAGCTCAAGAAATAATTAACAAGCATAAAAATATTAAAAATATTTTAATTGATTTTCATGCTGAAGCAACGTCAGAAAAAGTAGCTTTGGGGTGGTACTTAGATGGTAAGATTTCTATTTTAATTGGTACTCATACTCATGTCCCAACCGCTGATCTTAAAACTTTACCTAAAGGTTCAGGCTATATTACTGATATTGGTATGGTTGGTCCGACAGATTCAGTTATTGGGGTAAAAAAGGAAATTATAATTGACAAGTTTTTAAATGATTCAAAGATAGTCTTTAAAATTCCAGAAACTGGTGAAGTTGAGATTAATGGATTATTTATTGAATTAAACAAAGAAGGTAAGATTAAAGAAATTGAAAAAATCTACAAAACTGTTATCATATAAATAGATAACAATTAATTCATGATTATATGAATAAAGCAGAACTAGCTGAAGCTATAGCTAATAAAGCTAATCTTAATAAGAATCAAGCTATTGAGATTCTTGATGCTTTTGAAGAAATCATTACCAAGACTATTAAAGGTGGTGGTGAAGTTACTTTGACAGGTTTTGGTACTTTTTCAGCTCGAGTTAGAAAAGCTAGAATGGGTGTTAATCCACAAAATCCTACTGAAAAAATTCAGATTCCGACAGTAACGGTACCTAAATTTAAAGCAGGCAAAGCTTTAAAGGATGCTTTAAAAGCTAAAGCTGAAATAACTGAGAGTCAAGAATAAGTTAGATTAAAAATTAAGTTTTTTTAGATAATAAAAAACAAGGTTTTCATAACCTTGTTTTTAGGTATTTAAATATTTTATTTTTAAAAAACGGTCGCTTAGTCAGCTACCGTATCTGTAGTTTCGGGACAATTTTCAAAGAAAAAGAAGATGATGTTATTGCACTTAGGACATTCAATAAATCTATTAGAGCCAGCAATCGGAGATTCAAGTTCATAATAACCATTATCTAATTGGAGTTCTTTTTCAGTCAGTATATGTTGACATATATCACATTGTACTCCCATAACTTCCTCCTGTATTAGTTAAGATCCATATTAATCTTAACAGATTTGTTAAAATTAGGGGTGTCCGAAAGGTATCTCATCTTGTGCAGGATACATAACTATTATATTCTTGGCGCCTTGTAAAATATCTTCTTCGTTCCAATCATGTAGAGCATTCATAATTACATCATAAGTATATACATAATCTTCACCCATTCTAGTTCCTGGATCGTTGGTTATAAAATGAGTAAGCGTATAACCTTTGATAACTAACATATGGTAAATAGGTCCAGGTTGCTTAAAATTAGGATTATGTAGTTCTCTACCGGCTACTGGGATTATAACTGGTCTTCCTTCTATGATATGTAATTTAATATCTTCTATACTAGGATTAGTTATTACTTCTACTTTTTCATAACCAAAATATTCTTCAATTAATTCTTTAGTTTGGTAAGTGGTTAAATCAAAATGACCTTGCCAATTATTATTTTGCCATTCAACCATTTTAAGAATTTCATTTGTAGCAATGTCTTTAGTAAATTCTTTATTTGAGTAATAGTAATAAACCATAAGTGAGGAAGCTTCTTCGCAAGCTTCTTTAAAGGTTTCATTCCAATCAACATATGGAGCTTGTGTGGTAAAAGGTACATTAAGGTTATATTCACTAGGTAACTGGTTAATTATAGCCGTTTCAGGCTCATTTTTTGGCTCATTTTGGACGTTTTCTATGTATTCTTGAGCTATGGGGATATCTGGTTTATTTAGCTCAAAAATGTAGTTTTTTATCTTAACTCTATTGATAAAAAAAGCTCCTATTACGAATAGGAGTATTATTAAAATTAGGAGCTTTTTTTTCATGTTATCTTGTTATATTTGATTTATATATATCACTATTTTTCCAAGAAGTCCAGCTTATTTCTCTGTGAACTGTCTTACCACTGAGCTTAATTGATTTATATATTGCCTCTACTGGGTAATCACCGTAAGTATAGGCATTAACATAGATTGGCCAATATTGTTTATCTAAGGGTATAGGACCATTGAACTTTTTTTCTAACTCAGTTTTAAGTATGATAGCATTATTTTGTTCTTCGGTCTTATCCATTCTTGATTTATTATAAGCATAAATATCTTCTGGAGTAGATACGGTCCGAGCTTTAATTAGCCGGTCTAGTCCCATGGGATCATAACCGTGAATGACTTCTATGCCATCAACATAACCATCTGAGTCAGATTTAATAGGTGAAGTACCATAGATCTTTTCTTGACCATTAGTTAAACAATCTTTGTCAAAGTCTTGTAAATCATCATACTTATTATATTGGTTATCCGAAATGAATGAAGTAGCAATATTAAGCTCAGTAGGGGGAGTAATTAGTTCGAATTTGTATGATAATTTTTTTTGTTTAAAAACATCTTCAATACTAGCTTGATATAAATAAGTAGTTTCTGGTTTTAAATTAGTTAAAGTAATGACATTATTAGTAGAACGTGGAGTACCAAAGTTTACTTTATTATTTAATTTAGTTTGACCCCAACTAATGGATCCTTTACTTGGTCTATTGGTATTAATGGTAATAATAGCTTTAGATGTACCGTCTTCTGAATTAATTATTTCTGTTTTAAAGCTATAGGTTAAATCGCTAATCTCATCATCTTCAGGATTGGTTACAAAAGAATAACCAACTGATTTATTAGTTGGCATGCACCCCAAAATTCGGACACATTATTCCACATAAAGTAGTAATGGGTT
>CAZSGB010000095.1:0-3107 GCA_964606355.1 uncultured Gammaproteobacteria bacterium
TTTCCCTTTCAAGGTACCCTGCGGCAAGCCACAGGGAAATCGGGTGTATTATAATATACATTATAATGTATTTGTCATCAATCTGTCAACATTATATTTACTAAAGTACTTGATTTTTAATAAAATTAGGTTAAAATTATAACATAATCAAATATCTATGACAAAGCAAAAAATATTATATTTAATTACTCAATCTGAATGGGGTGGAGCTCAGAAATACATTTATGATCTTTCAACAAATTTAGATAAGGATAAATATGATATTTTAGTTTGTGCTGGCGAAGGAAATGATGAATTATTTAATAGGTTAAAAATTCAAGAAGTAAATTATTTAAAATTAGAATTTCTAAAAAGAGCTATAAGCATTAAGTATGACTTTAAAGCTCTTTTTGAGTTAGTAAAACTATTTAAAAAAGAAAAACCAAATATTATTCATTTAAATAGTTCTAAGACAAGTATTTTAGGAAGTATTGCCGCTGAGATATATAATTTACTAAGAAGAGATAAAGTAAAAGCTATATACACAGTCCATGGGTGGGTATTTAATGAACCATTATCCCCTCTTAAACAAAGAATGTATTTTTATTTAGAAAAATGGACTAGTAGATTTAAAAATAAAATAATATGTGTCAGTGAAATAGATAGACAAATAGCAATAGCTACAAATATAGCTAAAGAGGAAAAATTGGTTACTATACATAATGGAATTGATTTAAAAAATTTAAAATTCTTAAATGAAAAATTAGCTAAACAAATATTATTACAAAATATAAAACGTGATGGTAAATTTACTATCATTGGTACTATTGCTAACTTATATAAGACAAAAGGTTTAAATTATTTTGTGCAAGCTTGTGCTTCTTTAGTAAAGAATAATAATGAATTATTATTCTTAGTAATTGGTGACGGCTCTGAAAGAGAAAACCTAGAAAACTTAATTAAACAATATAATTTGGAAAAATACTTTTATCTAACAGGTAAGATAGACCATGCCCATACTCTATTAAAAGGTTTTGATATTTTTGTTTTATCTTCAGTTAAAGAAGGCTGGCCATATACTATTTTAGAAGCTTTGGCTGCTGAAGTACCAATTATTGCTACTAAAGTCGGTGGTATTCCAGAAATTATTAAAGATTCAAAAAACGGAATACTCATTAAACCAGGTAGTTATAAAAATATAGCTTACGCTATACAAGAAATAATAAATAATCCAATCCTAAAGAAAGATTTTACGAAAAATTGTTTAAATTCAGTTATGAAATATAATTTAGAAGATTTTTTAAATAAAACCTATTTAGAATATAAATAATTATTTTAAAAATAAAAAGCCCTGAATAACCCCGGGTTTTTTATTTTAATCTCTGAACTACCAACTATTTACCACTAGTCCAACTAATACTATTCTGATAATCATTAAGTACCAAAGTATCAGTATAGGTATCTAGATTTGGAGTTTCTAAATAGAATTTTTCTTGTATTCTATTCGATGTTAAACCATTAATAGTGACAGTTCTTTTTTGACCATTAGAAATATAGAAGATATTACCACTATTAGTTTCTTTAACTACCGCGCCGGTTGGATAAACAGCTTCAGATATTGAATCACCTAAAGTGTAATCACCAATTAAAACATTTTTAACTGGAACAATCTTTGATTCCCAATTTGTGCCATATAAGGCAGTAGCTATTTCTGCTGTTTCAATCCAACGTCTAACACCACCTGATTCAATAGCATAGACATTAGGATCATCAACCATCATATTACCATATATATCATATTGAATGAATTGAACTAATTCAGTACCTGGTCTAACAGTAACAGTACTTCCCATAGCAAAGCTAGTCATTTCTTCATTAGTTACAGTCAAAACATCATCAAAACCAGTATACCAAGAGAAGAAAACTCTTTCATCTGGGAAAACATAACGTTTACTATCATGACCTAAGTAATAGACAGCTGTTGTATCATTAGTTTTAATTAATGAACCAAGCGGTACACTAACAGATTCACCTTGAATAATGAATTTAGTTAAGTGATTAACATTGGCTGTTACTGTATTATTATTTAGATCAACAGTTGTCTCTAAATCAATCCATTGACCAGTAGCCTCATCCCAATAACTTACTACTAAAGTACTCTCATCTAAATTAGCTACATCAATGTCAGTATAGATAAATGTTAAGGTTGCCTCAGCACCAAGATTAGTTACACTTCCACCATCAGTTTCTTGAACTGTAATATTATATATCTGAGAACCAACGGCTGAATAACCAGTACTTGGTTGTGGATAATTTGCCTGTGGGGTAATTGATAAACTAGCTTCAGAAGTTACTGAATTAGCTGGTAGTGCAAAAGTTAGACTACCATCACCTAAAGAAGCAGTACCACCGTCAGAAGTAACTGTTTGAGTTACTGGACTCTCTAAGCTTACTAAATTACCCTCACTTGAGACAGTGTCAACATTAAGACCAGTATTAATTATGCCTGTAGAGGTTGAATCTGGTGGACTACTAGGTCCACTTGAACTACCACCACCTGGATTGCTATTACCACCAGAATATGAGCATAGTGATTCATCAGGTGTAACTGAATAAGTTGTAGTTGTTGTATTAACAATATACAAAACACTCTGAGTCATAGTACAATCTCTAGTCACACCATCTTGTGAAGATGTAGTCAGATTATATTTATCATCAGAATAAACATAAATCTCACCACCACTAGATATGGTAACCGAAAAATATGAGTCATGGGCAACTATATCATCTACAGTACCACTTAAAGTAAAGGTCTTACCATCAACAGTGATTTGAGAACCAGTACTTAAAGTCACATCATTGACCGCAGAAACTGAAGGTGCAAAAGCAAAGACTAAGCTTAACATCAGAACTATGTTAATAATTTTTTTCATAATTATTTCCTAAATTAACTTATTTAGATTACTAAATTGCTATTATCTCTCGACCTTTTAAAAAGATTGAGACAATAAGCTAATTTAGGTTTTAGGTTACATCACCTGCATCAAGTGCAACTGGAACATCCATAAAGACCCAATACAAGGTTCCTATTCTGATTACAGTTATTCTAGCATATTCGTTATCTGCTA
>CAZSGB010000096.1:0-2878 GCA_964606355.1 uncultured Gammaproteobacteria bacterium
TTCTTTTATAATATCAACTGTTGTTTCAGTAACAGGTTCTTCTATTTCTTTAATTTCTGGTACCACTTCTTCATTAACACCCTTTACGTCAATGTCTTTTATTTCTAAATCCTCTTCTATTACTTCTACTTCTTCTTTAGTTATTTCAGTAGTTCTTATATTCACTTGATTAATTAATTGATTTGCCTCTTTAATATTGCTTAAAGTATCAATAAAATTCTCTTCAGCTAATAATTCTCCTGCTTTAGTAATATATTTCTGAGCCTCAATTAATTTATTAGATAAAATATTCAATTCTTCTTTTTCAACAATATAAAGTGGATCTTTAACACAAATCATTGTGCCTTTACTTCTCTCACATTTTGTATTATTCAAACCTATTTCAATCTCATCTAAATTAGTAATAAAAACCTCAATTTTTTCTTGAGATCTAACTAATTTATCTTCTAAAATTACTCTTAAATCTTCATTAGTAAATTCTGTTTCAGTTGCTTCATTTTGTCCTTGTTTTTCAACTAGTACCTTAATTGCTTCTTCTTCAACATTTTCAGAAGAATTAATTACATCATTAATCATTTTTTCAACATTTTCTAAATTTGTTCCCTTAGTAACTTCAGTCAAAACCTCAACTGTATCTTTACTATCAGCAGATATCTTTTTAGCTAAATCTGTAATTTTATCAACCTTTCCATCTGCATTATCTACGATATTCAATGAAGCTGAAGCTGAAGCTAAATCTTGTTGTAATTTAGAAACCACAGTATTAATATGTTTTTCTTTTTCAGCATTTGTTAAACTTTCTGATTGAACTAATTTAACAACCTCGTCTTTTCTGTTCTGAACATGTTTTAAATAAATAGCTGCTTCTTGATATGAACTAGAAGCTAAAACTAATTCAATTTTTTCTAAAGTCTTTTTAACAAAGTATAAAGTTCTATCTGGTCTATATTCTGCTCTAGCAGCTAGTCCAGTTGTACTAATTAATCCAAAAATAACCAAAGTAGCTATTAACTTACTAGTTGCTGGTACAAATCTTTGCTGCCAATCAAGCATAACTACTTTAAAATGATACTTCCATGATGTTTGATAAGTAATAGTATCTCTTTCAACTTTCTTAACTAAAAAATCACGAGTTGAATTCAACCATTCTGCTCGTGGTTCTAGGGTCTCTAATTTATGAAATTGTTTTACAAAACGTTCAGGCATATTATTTTATGTAAATTTTTTTAATTCTTTTAAGGCTCTGTGGATTATTACTCTGACATTACTATTTGATTTATCCACAACATTAGATATTTCTTTAATCGATAATCCTTCAATATATCTTAGAACAATTACTTCTCTTTGATCACTTTTTAAAGTTGAAATTAATTTTTCTAAATTCTCCTTATCTATTTCCTTATCAGGATCTACTTTTAATTGTTCCTCAATTTCTTCTGATAAATAAATTAAAGGTAATTCTTCTTTTTCTCTAGTTCTATAATAATCAATTACTAAGTTTCTAGCTGTTCTATATATAAAAGGTTTAAACTGTTTAATTTTCTTACCTTCTAAAATATATTCCCAAACCTTAAGAAAAGCTTGACTGGTAAGATCTTCAGCTATTTCTTGAGTAGCAACTTTAAAATAAATAAACCTATATATTGGTTTAGAGTATTTATCAAATAGTTCACCATATGCTTCTGAATCACCTCTACTTGCTTTAAAAAGTATTAATTTTTCATTATCTATAGACATTAAATAAGACGGTAATATTGCTAAAACGTTACAAAAATAAGTATATATTATGTAAAATTTTTTGTCTATTGTCAAATATCTACTAAAATGACTTATTTTTATGGTATTTAGTAAATACTTATTATGTATTCATATAATGAATTATTTATTTAGAATTATTAATTTATATAATATATATTAACTTCTACATTAATCTAGAAATAATATATATTGTACTAATGTTAGGCATATTTAATTTCTAGATTAGTCTATTAATTAATGATATAATATGAATATGGAAGAAAAACAAAAAATTAATATGCCAATAAGAGTTTCTGTAAGTGAAGCTGCTAGATTATTTGGTATTTCCACTAAAACTGTAAGAACTGCCATTAAAAACGAAGAAATACATTATATTGTAGTAAATGGTAGATATAAGATAAACTTTGATAGTTTAATTAAATGGTCTCAACTATCTACTAGACGTAATACTCAATTTAATCAATCAGGTCTTGGCCAATATGTGGATAAATGGAAAATAACGAATAAAAAATATAGTCCTAATCCAGAACTAATTAAAAATATAAAAACTTAATCTATTTTCCTAAAACCAATCCTGTCACGAGCCATATCTTCAGTTTTCCACATTCTACCTAAATTAATAGTATATTCTCCATATACACCATTAATCTTATCCACAAGCTCATTTACTTTAGAATCATTAGTAGGTAACAAAGATAATTGATGATTAATTGGTACTAAATTAAATACTCCTACAGCTAACATTCTTACCTTATCTTTTAACTCTTCCTGAGTTAAAATAGCTAAAGCTTTTCTAAAGATAATTTCTGTACTTGAAGTAGGGGTTTTTAATTTAAAGCTTTTACCAAAACCTAATATCTGCCAATCAACGTATGACCAGTAAATATATATTCCCTGAGCTAAAATATGCCTCTCTCTTAAACGTTTACCTACCTTATACGTTAACTTATACAACACCTTACCTAAATACTCTTTATCACGTGTCCAATTAGGCATGCAATACGAATGACCAATGGATTTACTTTGTAATTCATTTGAAGCTCTTAAATAATCAAGCTCTAAGCCATTTACTTTAGCCCAGAGATAATAGCCATTTTTACCAAGAGCTTGAATTAAATTT
>CAZSGB010000097.1:0-2856 GCA_964606355.1 uncultured Gammaproteobacteria bacterium
GAAAACAACATTTATACTCTTTTTAATTTTTTCAGACGATTTACTAAAATAGTTATTATTTAATAATTCAATAAATAATAATCTCTTAATAGTTATTAAGTTAGTATAAAATTTATTTTTTAGATCAGATACTTTGATTTCTTTTTCATTATTAAATATAGCTTCAAAATATTTTCTCTCCCATTCTTTTAAATTAGTAGGTTCTTTTAACTTAATTAATATCCAGTCTTTTCCAAATTCTTTAATTTTGATATACCCATTAATAGCAAAATCAATTAAAGTTGACGATAAATCTTTTAAATGTATTTTCTCATCATATAATGAACCCATTTCAGCTGGTCTTAAACCTTCTGGTGCAACGTACCTTGGTATAATAGATCTCTTAGAACCTAAATCACGTCCGTGTTTACGCCAGATATAATACATTATAATAAATACAAGAAAAGGTAAAAAAACTATTAAATAGTTTTTTAGATAATAAATAATATTAGATAAAAAACTAGGTTTTTGTAAAATATTCTTTGGTATACCTATAACTATAGTTAAACCTTCACTAGATTTCAAATTCTTTGATGTTTCAAAAGTTATTTGATCATTTGAAATAATAGATAAGCAATCCTGATTAGTACTACCATAATCCCCCGTAAAACAAGTAGCTTGAATATCTGATTTATTAATATTAGTAGGTAAATTTAATAAAACATTAGTACTTTGAATCTCAACAGGCCACTCATTACCTGTTACGTTCCAATATAATTCATCATGTTCATCAAAAAAATTAATTACCCTATCTACTTGATAATTAATCTCATATATTTTTACTCCACTTATTAATATATTTGGATCCCCTATTTTTATTCTAATATCATTATTTATCCATGATACTTGATATGGTACAGATCTATTATCTTGTTTAACTGAAAGAACATCTAAAGCAGTTTTAAAATTGATATACTTAGTTTCATATTTATATGGTATATCCCTATAAATACCATGTCTCTCGTTAGTACCAAAATCATAGGTTATTTCTTCAGTCACGTTTATAGTACTATCTGTATTAATATCTATAGTTACATTATATTCTTTAATTATTTCACTCTCCTCAGCTTTAACTAAATTAAATAATCTAAAAAATAGGATAAATAGAACTAAACAAAACAAAACAATTTTTTTCATATACCTATTATATCAAATTTTCCTGAATTAAGGGACTTAAAATATCATGATCATCATACCTGGGCGAATTAACTGATAAAGGAGCATTAAATACTTGTAATATATTATCTTCAAAAGGATTCAACATCTTAAGTAACTCATCTACTGATTTATCTAAGAGCCACTCTTTTTCATGGTTTAAGGGTAAAATAGCGGGCATGCGATCATGATACTTACTAACTGACTTATTTGCTTGGGTAGTAATGATACTAAATTTTAAATTATTATTATGTTCTAAATAAAGACCAGCTAAAGCGAAAGGCTCATCATCTGTTAAGGCAAATCTAAATGGGACTTTCTTTTTATTTATTTCCTGCCATTCATAGAAACCATTAGCTAAGACTAAAACCCCATTCTTTAAGTAAAATATCGTTTGGTTTATCTTGTGTAATAATCGGTAATAATTGAGAAGGTCTAGCATTATACCTATCTGGATATATATCTTGAGGTATCTTAGTTTCAAATCTTTTAGCTAAATATCTAAATTTAGAATAAATTAAATAACCACCACACATTAATCTAAATAATTAGCTTTATTTATTAAATGTTCTTCATAATTTTCAGAATAAATTACTTCCCCATCAGGTGTAGTTAAAAAATAATAATAGGGATTAGCTACAGGCTCTAGAGCAGCTAAAATTGCATAAAAACTAGGATTACTTATTGGCCCTGGGGGCAAATCACGATATTTATAGGTATTATATGGATGATCAATAGCTAAATCATTTAAAGAGGGCTGAGCTAAACCTTTACCAGTTATGTAGTTAACCGTAGCATCGGATTGTAAAGCAATACCAGCTTTTAAACGTTTAGTAAAAATATCAGAAACCATTTTCATATCATAAGAATCTCGTACTTCTTTTTCGATAATAGAAGCTAAGGTTAAAACGTCATAAACTGATTTATCCATAGCTTTTATTCTTTGAATATTACCTTGACTAACTCGTTTTTCAAAGTTATCTAACATCTTTTTAACAATATCAACAATATTTGAATTCTTATATACTCTGTAAGTATCTGGGAATAAGTATCCTTCTAAGCTAACGCCATATGGTTTATCACTTAAAAATGAATAATCATCCACTAATTCACTTTTAGGATTATTTACAAAGTTAATGAACTCTTGCGCTTCAACTAAGCCTTCCTTTTCTAAATAAGTAGCTATCTCATATATATTCCAACCTTCAATAATGGTTATAACTTGTTCACTGTCCCCTGGTTCAATCATAGTAGCAACCACTTGCTCAATATTCATGGAAGGAGATATTTGATGAGTCCCAGCTTTAAAATTACGTTCTAAACCTTTTAACCAAACATATGATTCAAAATAGAATTGATTTCTAATTAAACCTTTCTGATATAATTCTAAACTTATCTTATTTACTCCCCAACCTTGTTCAATATTAAATTCATGCATAGTTAAATCATTTGAAACAGATGTAGTAAATTGATAATTAACAAAGACCCAGCCTAGAAATAAAATTAAAATAACAATTAAGATAATTCTTTTAATCATAATAATTTATATAATTAACAAATCTTTCTGGTTCAAGTATAGGCATATTATGCGACGCAGCTTCTATGTCAACTAGTTTAACGTTTTTAAATTTACTTAATAATTTATTTTTGTAATTTTCACTT
>CAZSGB010000098.1:0-2704 GCA_964606355.1 uncultured Gammaproteobacteria bacterium
TCAATGTCAGGCCTTCTTCCGATACCCTGCGGCTTGCCGCAGGGAACTTCATTATGAAAAAATTATTTATATTATTTATTTTATTACTTCTAACAGGTTGTACTAGTCAAGTACCAGAAATTAAACCATTAGAAATTGATTTAAATAATTTAAAATGGGATATTGAGGCAAATATTGCTTTAAGTAAAGCTCGAGAAATATATCAGCAAGCTATAATTGATGAAATGGATCTAACTAATGGTCCATGTTTAAGTAATAACTTACATGGTAATATGTTATATCCGGAAACTTTGTGGGTTTTAGATATAGCTCATAACCCAAGACAAGAGATGGATGATTTACCAGAAAATCAGTGTAGTGTTTTTAGAGAGAAAAAAGCTTCTAATTTTATTGAATTAGATAAAGAGGGTAATTTAATTCAAATTTATTCACCATATTTATAATATTAGTCTATATAGTAGTGAAGAGAGTAGTAAATTAATATGATTTTAAAACTAAGTTATCTATTTTTAATTGGTTCAGTTATGGGTTGGTTAATTGAACTTATTTTTAGATCTTTTACTGCTAAGAAAATAATAAGTTTTGGAGCTTTAAAAGGTCCTTATTTACCTCTTCATGGTATTGGTTTTATACTTATATATTATATTTCAACTTTAGATGTAATCATTTCTATAAAAGCTATATTATTTTTGATAGCCACAACTCTTATTGAATATTTAATTGGTAAATATTTTTTAGATGTTTGGCAATTAAGATATTGGGATTATTCAAGTAATAGATGGAATTATAAAGGATTAATATGCCCTTTATTTTCAATAATTTGGCTTATGCTATCGATGTTATTCTATTACTTTGTTTTTCCAAGTCTACAAATTTATCTAGCGAATGTTATTTTATATAAATGGTTAATTATTTTGTTGTTTGTTTATTATTTAGTATTTAGTATTGATGTATTATTTTTTATTAAAAAATTAATAAAAAAAGCGAAACCTCAGTTTCACTTTTAGTTATTATTGCATTAATTAATTATATTTAATGTCAGGGTAAAGTGGAAATTTATCTGTTAAGTCAATAACTGATTTTTTTATTTCTTCTTTTATCTTATTATTATTAATATTTTTAATAAGTTTTGAAATTAATTGTCCTATCAATTTCATCTCGGCTTCTTTCATCCCCCGTGAGGTTAAAGCCGGGGTACCAAGCCTAATACCCGAAGGATCAAATGGTGATCTAGGGTCAAAAGGGATAGTATTTTTGTTAACTGTAATACCAATCTCATTCAAAGCCCGTTCAGCTTCTTTACCAGGTATATTTAGATTATTAAGGTCCACGATCATTAAATGATTATCAGTACCACTAGTCACAAGTTTTAAGCCTTCACTCATCAGACTTTCAGCTAAAGTTTTTGCATTTTTTACTATTTGTTTTGCATAAGTTTTAAATTCAGGTTTTAAGGCTTCTTTGAGGGCTACGGCAATAGCGGCGGTCGTATGGTTATGAGGACCACCTTGTAAGCCCGGGATAATTGCTCGGTCAATGAGGGTGGGGATATTTTCTACTGTACGTTCTACTTTTTGTGTGGGGTTAGAAACGGTACCATTAGAAAGTATAATAGCGCCTCTTGGCCCTCGTAAGGTTTTATGAGTAGTAGTAGTAGTGACATCAGCTATTTGACATGGGGAAGGGTGAACTTCACCAATTATGAGGCCAGCAATATGAGCAATGTCAGCTAAGAAAAAAGCACCAACTTCATCAGCGATACTTCTAAATTTATCCCAATTAATAATTCTAGGATAAGCAGTATAACCAGCAATAATTAATTTAGGTTTATGTTTTAGAGCTAAAGTTCGTATTTCATTATAATCTAAGTAGCCATCTTTGGTAGCCGTATAGTTGATAGCATTATATATAATACCGGAGAAATTGACTTTAAGACCATGAGTCATGTGGCCACCAAAGGAAAGACTAGCGCCAAGAATGGTGTCACCGGGATTAAGCAAAGCAAAGTAAACAGCTAAGTTGGCTGGACTGCCTGAATAGGGTTGAACATTAGCATGATCAACTTTAAATAATTTCTTAGCCCTTTCAATAGCTAATAATTCTATTTTATCTACAAATTGACAACCACCATAATATCTTTTACCAGGGTAACCTTCTGAGTATTTATTGGTACCAATACTACCCAAAGCATCTAAAACAGCTTGAGAAACAAAGTTTTCTGAAGGTATCATTTCTAAACCATGTTGTTGTCTTTGAAGTTCTTGTTCTAAATAATTTGCTACTTCTTGATCAGTTGTAGAAATATTCATATTTATTTAATTAGTTTTAAAGCTTTATTTATGACGGGGTTTACATTACTGGCGCAATCTTTAGGTAGTTTATTAACTGGAAACCATTTCCACTCGGCTATTTCTTTACCTGGTATAATCTCTCCTAATCTTTTACTTAGATAGTGAATTAATATACCAGTTCGTTTTTCCTCAGTTTTGATTATGGTAACATCAATTAATTGCCCAATTTCAACCGTTGCTCCCATTTCTTCATTAAATTCACGTTTAGCTACGGCTTCTAAAGTTTGGTCAAAGTTTTCTACTCGGCCACCACAAAACTGCCATTTAGGATTAGGTTTTTTGTTAGTAACTTTATGCTTATTAAGTAAAGCGCAAAGCTGACCATTAATTTTTTCGAGAATAACTGGGCCTGA
>CAZSGB010000099.1:0-2674 GCA_964606355.1 uncultured Gammaproteobacteria bacterium
AATTGGATCATCTCGCCAAAACTGGCTTTGTGCTGACGCCAGGCGCGATGGATGTGGCGTACTGACAGTTCCAGCAGTCCGGCAGCTTCGCTACCGTTCAATTCTTGGTTTATTAACTTTTTAATAATATCATAGCGCTTGATTTCTTTATGAGACATAGTAATATAGTCCATAGATATGATAATTAGTAAATTATACTAATATCATACCTTACTATGACATTTCTATTTCCCTATACTATGACATTATCATTTCCGTGTGACATTATTCAATAACATATTATTTAAGCTGAGAAAACAAAAGACGGAATTCCAACTTCCGCCTTTTTTATTTATCTTAAACCCCGTATTCTTCTAAATATTTATCAATCTCTTGAGCTTTCTCTTTAGTTAAATAGACCAGACCATTTATTTCTCTCTCAGTTAAATATTCTTTTATCTCACTTATAGTCACAATTGCTTTAACAGAAAAGTTTAATTTATCTTCAATATTCTTAAAAGCGTCTAAACCATCTTGGGTTTTCTCTTGCCTATTAACCGCGACTACCAAACCAACATATTTTACTCGAGCTATATTATTAATCAATTCAACGGTTTCAAATTTAGTACCACCATCTGTGACTACATCATCAATCATTATTAAACGATCATTATCTTTTAAAGTATGCCCAAGTAATATTTTCTTATCACCATGATCTTTAATTTCTTTACGATTAAAAGTATAATACTTATTCAAATCAAAATCTTTTTTTAAAGAAATAACCGTAGTAACTGACAAGGAAATACCTTTATAAGCTGGGCCAAAGATAACATCAAAATCATTCTTGAATTCATCTTTAATGAGTGAAGCATAAAAATAGCCTAAACGTTCTATAGCTTCCCCTGTTTCAAAAACACTGGTATTTATAAAATATGGGGAAAGCCTACCGCTCTTTAAAGTAAACTCACCAAATTGTATAGCTTTATTCTGAACTAGAAATTTAATAAACTCTTTCTTGTAATCTTGCATAATATTTAAAAATTAATTTTAGCTCCACTAGCATCTCGATGATATATGCCAAATTCTGTAATCGAATTTGCAAATTCAGCGCTAACTACTGGACCAGCTTGACATAAACAAATACCAAATGGATCAACACAACAACTACCACATACTCCAATACCGCATTTCATATATCTTTCTAATGATACGTAACATTCAACATCTTTTTTAAGAGATAAATCTACCACTCGTTTTAAGAGAAGTTCTGGACCGCAAGCATACCAAGCATCATATTGATTATTACTTAATTCTTCAAAGACATCCCAGGCTCTCTCATATTTACTATCTTTAAATCTATGATAGACATTAACTCCGAAATCTTCTAACCACTTTTCATGTATAACCTGTCCCTTATCTTTTGTAGCAATTAGGAAATCAACTTCCATATTATTTTCTCTAGCACGTTGAGTTAGATAGGTAACTGAGGCTATACCAGAGCCTCCACCTAAAACTAATATCTTCTCTTTATCTTTTAAGTCATAACTAGTACCATATGGCCCTGTAAAACCTATTAAATCACCTGGTTTGACCTGACAAAGCTTCTTTGTGTACTTACCTATTTCCACTACCCCAATAGCAAATTCATCTTTTTTTTGCCAAGCCACAGAAAAAGGTTTGGCATCAATACCAGGTAACCAAATCATCAAAAATTGCCCAGGTTTTGCGTTCAATGAATAATCTAAGATAATAGTTTTAAAGTTATCACTTTCTTTAATCACTTCTTTTACTTTGACAATAATAGGTTGTTCAATATGCTTCATATTACTTATGTGCTAAACCAATTATATCTTCAATCTTCTTAAAATCATGTTCAGTTAACCAAGCTTTTGCTTCTTTATTAATCATCTTAAAAACATTTACGCTTCTATCTAAAACCGCTGTGCCAACTCCAACTGCTCTAGCTCCAGCCATCATCATAGCAATCATATCTTGACCAGTACTAACACCGCCACAACCAATAATTGGTATTCTAACTGACTTGTAGAGATCGTAGACACAACGAAGGGCAATAGGTTTTAAGGTAGCTCCAGAAACACCACCCATACCAAAACCTAAAATTGGTTTATACGTCTCAATATCTATTATCATCCCCGGTCCCATGGTATTACCAGCTACTAAAGCATCAGCGCCTGCTGACTCAGTAGCTTTCCCTACTGCTACTAAATTTTCATTAGGTGACAATTTAATCCAAAGAGGGAGGTTAGTTACTTCTTTCAAAGCTTTAACTATTTTTTCTGCCATCTTTGGAGTATGTTGACCGCCCATAGTACCATACCCCGGAGTATGAGGACAGGACAAAGGAACTTCAATAGCTTGCCATTTACAATCCTTTAACTGATTATATACTTCTTGGAAATCACTTGGTTCTTGACCAATAATACTAAGGATTACTGGAGCATCAATATTTAAATTACAAAACTCTTCACGAGCTTTAACAGCACCTGGATTAGAATAACCAACAGCATTAAGCATACCTGCTTCGTATGTGGTAATAATAGGGGCTGGGTGCCCTTTACGGGCTTCACGAGAGATAGATTTAGTAACTACAGCTCCAGCACCATTACGTACTACATTATCCAAAGAAGCAGCTGTCACACCTAAAACTCCCGAAGCTAAAATAGTCGGATTTTTT
>CAZSGB010000100.1:0-2668 GCA_964606355.1 uncultured Gammaproteobacteria bacterium
TTCAATGTCAGGCCTTCTTCCGATATCCTGCGGCTTGCCGCAGGGAACTTCATTATTTATATTATATATTATATCTAAATATTGTCAACTTATTTTCTACAAAATATGTGAATAACTCATTAATTATGCTAATATTAGCTAAATAATATATTAATACTCTTCACCTATTATTCTAAAGATTTGACTAAATGCTCAATTAATATTACAATTATTAATAATTATGCTAAAAAAACAAACTATCTTAATTTTAACCAGTGGTGGCTTAGCTCCTGCCCTTAACCCTACTCTTTACGGTATTATTAAACAGGCCCGTAAATACGATTATAAAATATTAGGTGGAGTTGATGGCTGGAGTTGTTTGCTGGAAAAAAATAAAATTATTGATTTATCTAAGTTAGATATTGAAGTCTTAAAAGCCAGAGGTGGTACTTTACTTAGAACTTCACGTACTAATCCTTTTAGTTTTGTTGATGGTTTAGAAAAAATAAAAAATACTTTAAAAAACTATAAAATTGATGCTATTATTGCGATTGGTGGAGATGATACTTTAAGGACAGCAAATAAGTTAGCAAAACAAGGAATCAAAATAATTGGTTTACCAAAAACTATAGATAATGATTTATCTAATACCTTTTTTACACCAGGTTTTCCTTCGGCTGCTTATTATACAGCCAGACTAGTTGACGAAGTAAGAGAAGACGCTGCCTATGCTTATGGCCGTATTTTTATTATAGAAATAATGGGTAATAAAGCTGGCTGGTTAACTTGTTCAAGTGTAATTGGTGGGGCTGATATAATAATTCCACCCGAATGGAAATTCGAAAATAAAAAAATACTAGATTTGATCAAGAAGAAATATAAAGAAAATGGATTTTGTGTTATTGCCATTTCAAAAGAAGCTAAAATTTCAGGTTTAAAAAGTTATAATGATAAACAAACTGATGGATTTAATACTAAGAGAAACGAATTAATCAGTTTAGCGCTCCAAAATATTATTCAAGATAAATTAGGGTATAATACAAAAATAATAATTCCTATGAATACATTACAAACGGGAGCACCAATTTATTTGGATATTAAAATAGGTAATGAAATAGGAAAACAAGGTAGTAAATTAATTAAAGATAATAAGTTTGGTTTAGGTATATCAATACAATATAGAAATAATAAATTTTTTACTAAGAATATACCTTTAGAAAAATACGCGGAAAAAACTAGAATCATGTCTAAAGAATATTTTGATTTTAAAAAAATGCAACCTACTAATAAATATTTAAATTATATTACTAAATTAACTGGCTGTAAGAATTTCAATAATAGAAAATATATAAAACTTCAAAAAAAAATAAATGATAAAAAAAACGGGTCAAAATAACAGACCCGTTTATGAATCAATTAATACAATTCACATTTAATGGTTTTGAAGCAATCTCCAAAATCATTTTTTTCATTTCTTGGATATCTTCCTTGGAAAGAGGATAATCCTGGAAATGCGAAACTTCAAAGATTTCATTCGTCAGTCTAGCAACATTATCGTATTCCCTAAATTGAATTAAAGCGCAGGTTACAAACCTCAGATTAAAAACATCTTCGAAACCACCCCAGTCTTTAATCAATCCAAAAATCTCTGACTTAGGCATACTACCTATTAAAGGATTTAATCCATTGGCATAACGTTTTATAGCTTTTTTAACATTAAGACCAAGTTCCTTATCCAGTTGGGTGACCTTTTGAGACAGAAGCTCATTGAACTTCAAACCAAGGCTAGGTCTTATCCTAGTTAGATGGCCCCAAAAACTCATTATTATCCCAGCCATGTTAAAGCCTCTAATGATCGCTAACTTTCTCACAATCTCATCCGTAGGGTCAGGAAATTCCAAAATGTGCCTATGTTTTTTTTCACTATGATTATTGGGTATTAACAGCTTAGGCGGAAAAATATCAACATAGGTCACTTTCTCCAGAACATTATCTGAATCAGCATTGTATGTTATATTCCTGGGGATCAAATCAATCCCAACATTTAATCTTATGCTATTATCTATTCTGGCACCCACGAATAACGGTTTAACAATGTCATCCCAGATCTTCTCAACCGTTTCCAAAGCAACTGCTGGTCTTGAATCTCTAATCCTTATCTCACATAAAAGACCAGCAAACGGCTCATCTTGCCATAGAGTTAAGACATCATCATCTAGTGTCTGGAAAGAGAAGCCTACATTCTTAATCACAGAAACACCACATTGAGCCAAAGCCAGTCGATAGGCAGTAACATTAGTAATGATGAAAGAAATGTCCTCTTTGGTAAGTTCCTTACCAAATCTATCTCGAGAAAAACCCTTATACACCCACCTTTCACCATCACCATTTTCCCCTAAGAAAGCATCCCTATTAAAAGAGGGGTATAGATCAACTACCACCACCTCATTTTTACCAGTTCTGATCCTATCACCTTTTCTAATTTTCACTTTACTCCTCCATTTTTCAATGTTCGTTATTTGTTATTTAATTTATTTAAAACCCTTCCACTCCTTTAATACTTTTTCATAAATCTCAGGAGTACCTATATCAAACCACTGACCTTCAAAAGGGTAACCATAGAGTTTACCCTCAAGAGCCAGGCGTGGAAATAAATCTGTTTCTAACATTTTATGATCTTTTTTTAAAT
>CAZSGB010000101.1:0-2619 GCA_964606355.1 uncultured Gammaproteobacteria bacterium
TTATGATAATTACTTATCTTATCATAATGTTGCATTAGATTCTTGAAACTAATATTAAAAATTTGGATATGTGGATCACCATTAAAAGTTGCCGCAGTAATGATTTCCTTTCTTCCATCATTATTTAAATCATTTACTTCAAAATTAACACCCCCTAAATAACTCTCGGGATAAGCTAAAAATTGATAAAGTAATGAGCCATCTAAACGAAATATTTTGAGATAGGGTTTTTGATTTTCTGATGCTGATATTAATATCTCAGGTATATTATCATTACCTAAATCAATTACTTTGAAATCACCTATTTTAAGCCACTCTAATTGATTAAGAGTAGTTTCTGACATTAATTTACCATCTATGCTAAAAATTTTAATTGTTTTACTAGGTTCTTGACTAAAACAATTAAAAGGCGATAATAATAAAATTAATATAGTAATTATTGAAATTTTATATTTCATGACATAATTATATCATATTTACCAAAAAATCCTCATTAAATGAGGATTTTTTATTATTGTATATATTTTTAACGTTTAGCCCATTGAGGTGCACGTCTAGCTCTTTTCAAACCTGGTTTCTTTCTTTCCTTTTTACGTGAATCTCTGGTTAATAAACCTTCACCTTTTAAAGTTTTCCTATAGTCACTATTTATTGAAACCAATATTCTAGATATACCATGTCTTACACTTTCAGCTTGACTTTTATATCCACCACCTATTACTTTAATAGTAATATAATATTTATTTAATAAATCCAATTTCTTTAAGGGGGATATGACTATATTTTGTAGTTCAACCGTTGGAAAATATTCATTTAATTTCTTATCATTAATTAGTATTACTTTATCAGTTTTTCTAGGATAGATTCTAATACGAGCAATGGCTGATTTACGCTTACCTGTAGCATAAAGATAATCTCGTCTTTTTTTCTTTAAAGTATCTTTTTTTTCAATTTTTTTAGATTCAATCATATTAATCTTCTTTAACCTTTGTATCTGATTTATAAGTTAATCTTTTTATTATATTCTCTCTTAATTTATTTTTTGGTAACATATTATAGACCATATCAGTAAATAATTGTTGTGGATTATTCAATAATCTTTTACCAAGCAAAGTTTCCTTAATACTTCCAATATATCCACTGTGCCTAAAGTATTTTTTTCGTTCTAATTTTTTACCACTAAATTTTAATAAACCAACATTAGCTATTTCAACAAAGTCACCTTGATCTATACTTCTTTCAAAACTAACCTTATGCTTACCCATAAGTAAAATAGCAACTTCAGTAGCTAACCTACCACCTATTTTATTTGTGGCATCAATTTGATGTTTTTCTCTAATAATTTTATTCATATTATACAAATTCAATTTGAACTATCTTAGCTCCATCGCCTTTTCTAACACCTAACTTAATAATTCTTAAATAACCACCTTTTCTATCCTTATATCTTGGTCCTAAAACCTCAAATACTTTCTTCGTAGCTTTCTTTATAGGTAATCTAGATAATAAAATACGTCGATTATTTAAAGTATCATTTTTTCCGCGAGTAATAATTTTCTCAATCAAAGGTTTAATAGCCTTTGCTTTTGCTTCTGTAGTTTTTACTTTTTCATAAATAATAATTTGTGTTAATAAATTATTAAGCAAGGCTTCTCGTGGAGCTTTAGTACGTCCTAGCGTAGTTTTTTTACTTCTATGTCTCATATTTATTTATCTTCTTTTTTTGGTCTACCTCTTTTTTTCTTAGTTTTTTCTTCTACAATTTCTGTATTAACTTTTTCCTCTATTTTTTCTTTAAGTTCAACTTTTTTTTCTTCTTTTACTTTTCCACCATTAATCAAAGTGAAATGATCCACTAAAATTTGTGAAGCATCTTTTAAAGCTTGCTCTGGTGTAATAGTACCATTAGTTTCAATATTTAAGACTAATTTTTCATAATCTGTTCTATCGCCTACTCTAACATTTTCAATTTCAAAACCAACATTTTTCATTGGGGTATAAATAGCGTCTATTTTAATAACTCCAATATCTACTTTTTCATTCTCTCTTTGTTCTATAGTAACATATCCATGTCCTTTTTGAGCCGTAAATTCAATTTCAAGTTCAGTCGATTTATCAGTTACCGTACAAATTAACTGTTCAGGATTAGCAATTTCAACACTGGAATTCTTTTCAATATCTCTTGCTTTTACTTCTTTTTCCCCCTTTACTTTAAGATTTAAAGTAACTGGTTCGTCACTAAATATTTTTAATCTAATAGCTTTTAAATTCAAAATAACTTCAATTAAATCTTCTTTAACATTAGGTAAATGCGAAAATTCATGATTAACACCTTTTACCTTAAAAGCAGTAATTGCACCACCTTCTAATGAAGATAATAGAATTCTTCTTAAAGAATTACCTAAAGTAACACCATAACCAGGATAACATGGTTCTATTACTATTTGGGCTTTATTCCCCTTGTCACTGTTAATTTTTACATCTTTGGGTAATGGTATATTCATAAGTTTATGGGTTACTTATATTATTATCGTGAATAAAATTCTACAATTAAGGTTGGATCAAATGATATTGGTAAATCTTGTCTAGTTGGAGCAGAGATTACTTGACCAATATGTT
>CAZSGB010000102.1:0-2618 GCA_964606355.1 uncultured Gammaproteobacteria bacterium
CAAAACGCTTTCAATCAATTGGGGCGAACTCTGGGATTTTACGGCGAAAACAAAAACGGATTTTGCCCTGCGGAGCACGGGCGCAAGCCCGCGCGGAGCAGTCAATTCCGACAAAGTTAGTTTTGGTGCCGGGAAGAGGACTTGAACCCCCACGCCGTAAGGCACATGGTCCTAAACCATGCGTGTCTACCAGTTTCACCATCCCGGCATATATAAATTAATACCTTATAATTAATTAAAAGTCAACTATAATAGCTTAATTAATAATATGTGGATAACTTCTTGATTGACAGTGGATAAAATATTATCTAATATGTAATTAATACTTTTGCCTAAAAAAAACTTAGCACCGAAGCGGTGTTACTTAGGAGAAAGTATTTCCCTTTTTATAACTACCCTCTTGATATCCATCCTGGATTTTGGGAGGGTGGTTTGTTTTATAGATACTTATTGGTTTAGAAAATTATTATTTTACAATTAACCATGATTTATTTTTTACTCTACCAATAAAAGTAGCTTATCATGTTAAAGAATATCATTATCTAAAAACCATCTGAATAGAAAAATACTGATTATAGAACAAAGTAAAATTTAAGCAGTATTATTTATCGCTTTTATTTAAATATTTATATTTCATAAACAAACTAATTAATAAGACACTCAAAGTAATTAAAATATAGATTATTAATCTCACTATTTTACTCTTTTCATCATCACTTTCCAAATTAATCACTTCATCACTTAATTCATACTTAGCGCCTAGAACTTGCCCCACCTTAACATCTTCATTAAATCTTGGTAATAACCGATAACCTGTTTTAGTTAAATCAACAATACCGGTTACTTCTAAAATATGACCTACCTCTATTTTAGGTTTTCCCATAGTAGTCTCCTTTTTAAGATAGATTTTTAATTCGCCAGAACCATCATCTAAATAATAATTATTGCTTTTAAGGGAAATTAATTCACCACTAACTCTAATTAAAGAACCTACTAATTCATCATTTATTTCACCAGTGCCAATTAATTCTATCTCACCTAATTCTTGATTACCTAATATATTAATAACGCTTTCTTTTTGTAAATTAATTCTTTTTTTGTCACTAACTATTGAAACCTTACCATCTAACTCAATAACATCACCTAACTTTAAATCTGGGAAATCACCTTTTGAAGAATATATTTCTATGCCCAAAGTTAAATACATATCATGTGTTAAATTATCATATTCTGAGAGATAGAAGACCGTTTTACCTAAAATTCCAGGTGGTACAGTAACAATACCTAAAGTCTTAACATAATCACCCTTCTCTAAGTCTTTTGCTCCAGAGATAGTAGTTATCAAATTATTATTATTCTCTTCATAGCCGCTTATTTCAAAGCTCTCAAGAGCTGTTAATTGGTTAAGTTCTCCTGGACTAATACTTTCCGTCCAGAACCAATTATTCAATATCTCCGAGTAAGCATAGGAGTAATTTTCCTTAACTTCATTGTAGACAACTTCTTGAATTACATTATCATTTAAATCAAGTAGCCTAACACTATCAGTAGTATTATTTAAAGCTAAGTTAGAATCTGATCGATCAATTAACAAGTAACTAAATGGTTGAATTAAGAGATCAGTCAAAGTATATGGTTTACTACCGCCTTCCATATCATCTAACTTAATATTTGATAGATCAATTATTTCAGAAGAGCTATTAAAAAGCTCAATCCATTCTGTATCGTCACTACCTACTGGATTAACCATGAACTCATTTATTCTTAAGCCCAAAGGTACTTCAAAATGAGTTATCTCGGCAACTTCATCTTCTAAAATAGTCACTTGTTTAGTTTTCAAATCACTTAAACCACTACTATCACTTACTTCAAGAACAATATTGTAAGTACCAAATACATCATATGAATGAGTTTCAATCATTTCATCGCCATAGGATCCATCACCAAAGTCCCATAAGTAAGTTAAAACATCATTATCTGGGTCAGTAGATAATGAAGCATTAAACTCAACTATTTGATTTAAATTAAATGTATTACCATCTATGACAAAGTCCGCCACAGGTTCAATGTTCCCTAAAAAACTATTTACTTCACCTGGCGTTGGTTCCCCAGTCCAAGCCCACTCATTATTTGATTTGCGAGCATATGACTTGTTCTCTAAAGCTGAAGCCGTGTATTCAATCTGATCTAACTGATTACCACTTGGACTATATAATTTAACCTGATCACCACCTGAATTATTTAAACCGATACCTGATATTTGGGAAGTAATGACAAAATAACCACCTGGTGATATCTCCGTTAGAGTAAACAAACCTTCTTCAATGACAAAAACACGTGATGAATTATCTTGGACACTCCACCCCATCAAATCAATTGTAGAATAACTTTGATTAAAAAGTTCAATAAATTCTAATTGACTGTCTGGACCCAAAGGATTAGGTAATATCTCATTAATAATTATCTGATTAGTAAAGGTAATAATTACCTCTTCTTGATTATTACTTGGCCCTGATTCAATAATAGTCACTGGATTATTTACTTCAATAATCAAAGTATCCATATCACTTAACTCACCATCACTAACTGTTAATGTTATTGTATAGCTTTCAGCTTCT
>CAZSGB010000103.1:0-2584 GCA_964606355.1 uncultured Gammaproteobacteria bacterium
CTTAAAGCATATTTTAAATAATTATGCTGATAAGGTAAAAATAGTGTGGAAAGATTTTACTGGGACTTATGATCAAACAGGTTTAAGAGCAGCTATTGCTGCCAGATGTGCTCAAGTTCAAGGTAAGTTCTGGGAATATCATGATTATCTCTTTGCTAATCAAGATAGTTTGAGTGATACTCTTTATACTGAATTAGCTCAAACTTTAAATTTAGATTTAGACCGGTTTAATCAGTGTTTTGTAAGTCAAGAAACTTTAACTTTAATCTCTAACTCTTTTATTGAGGCTCGTGCTTTAGATATTGATTCTACACCTACTTTGTATATCAATAATAAGAAAGTAGAGGGTCTACTTTCTGAAGAAGAATTAGGATATATTGTTAATCAATTTTAAATTATTCGGGATGAATATCTTTAGCTGATTCTTTAATCATCAAATAATTATTTAAAAAGGGGTCACGAGCTGTAATGCTTTCTGCAGCTTTTTTGGTTTGGGCAATTAATTCTAAATCATTAAAAGTCGCTATCCTAAAGTTAGCAAAAATACCTGATTGACGCGTACCTGACATATCACCACTACCTCTTAATTTAAGATCAACTTCAGCTAGTTTAAAGCCATCAAAACATTCAGTTAGAGTTTTTAATCTTAAATGTGTTTTTTTCGTATAATTATCAGTAAAAAGGTAACAATATGATTGATCTGTACTTCTATTTATTCTACCTCTAAATTGATGTAATTGAGACAGACCAAAACGTTCAGCTGATTCAATAATCATAATATTAGCATTAGGGATGTTTACTCCGACTTCAACGACAGAAGTAGCGACTAAAATATCTATCTCTTTATTTTTCATAGCTAACATTACTTTTTCTTTCTCTGGGGGTTTCAATTTACCATGCAGTAAACCTATTTTAAAATCAGGGAAGATATTTTCATTTAATTTCTTATATTCCTCAGTTACAGATTTAATACCTAATTTATCAGATTCATCAATTAAAGGGCAGATAACAAAAGCTTGTTTACCTCGATTAATTTCATTTTTAACAAAGTCATAGGCTTGAGCTCTTTCTTTTTGATCTATTAACTTAGTAATGGTTTTTTTTCTACCGGGCGGTAATTCATTAATAAGGGAAATATCTAAATCACCATAAAGGGTTAAGGCTAAAGTTCTAGGAATTGGCGTAGCGGTCATCGAAAGTAAGTGAGGCGTAGTATTTTTGTCACCTGATTTTTCGCGGATAGCTTTTCTTTGAGCGACGCCAAATTTATGCTGTTCATCGATAATAACTAAGCTTAAATTATTAAATTCCACCTTTTCTTGAATGACAGCATGAGTACCAATGACAATGTCTATTTCTTTTTCCTTTATCTTTTTTAATAACTTAGCTTTTGATATTTTTTTTGAAAGGCTATCTTTGGTATTTAATATTAATTGCTTAGTTCTAGTTAAAAGAGCTAAGTTTAAATTAGTTGTCTTTAAAATATCTTTTAAGGTTTCAAAATGTTGAAAAGCTAAAATTTCAGTTGGGGCTAATAGCGCAACTTGATAATTATCTAAAGCAGCATTAGCCATCGGTAAGGCTGCTACGGCGGTTTTACCGGAGCCAACGTCACCTTCAAGTAATCTATTCATTGGTTTTTTTAAAGTCATGTCCTGTAAAATTTGCCAAGCACATTTTTTTTGAGCATCTGTTAGAGTAAAGCCTAAATGATCTACAATTTTTTTAGTTTCTAATTCATTAAAGATAATGGGGACAGCTAAAGCTTGTTCTAAATCTTTTTTAACTAAATAATTTTGTAAATGAAATTCTAAGAGTTCATTAAACTTTATTCTCCTTCTAGCTTTATTTAATATCTTTAAATCTTTTGGGAAGTGGATATTATATATCGCTTCATTTAAATCAATTAAGTCATATTCTTTCTTAATATCTTCTTCTAACCAATCATTCTCTAATTTAATATTATCTAAAGAATGTTTAATTAAAAATCTAATTTGTTTTTGTGTTAAGCCATAGGTTAGGGGATAAATAGGGATAATCCTAGCGGTATGAGCGGTATCATCGCTTACTTTTTCAAAAGATGGATTTTGAAAGTAATGATCAAATAAATCACCTTCAATTTTACCTGAAAAAAATACCGAATCATTATTCTTCAAAACTTTAGTAATATATTTTTGACCAAACCAAATAGCTTTAATACTGCCAGTGTCATCACTTAAGAAACACTCAGTAATCATTATCTTTTTACGAGGTGATCGCTTGGTAGCTAGTAACTCAATTTTACCCATAACCGTAGCTATTTCACCTAATTTTAGATCTTTAACCTTTTTTAAATTACTAAAATCATCATATCTAAAAGGATACCAATTAATTAAATCATTAATGCTAGTAAGACCTAATCTTTTTAAATGGGAAGAAGCTGTTTTGCCAACAGAGGTTAATTGATTAACTTGGGTTTCTTGATTTAACATATCCCTATTTTAACAGGTTTTAAATTAAAAAAAAATAGCTTAAATTTAAAGCATTTTTCTGGTGCGCCCGAGAGGAGTTGAACCTCTGACCTTGGGAACCGCAATCCCACGCT
>CAZSGB010000104.1:0-2572 GCA_964606355.1 uncultured Gammaproteobacteria bacterium
AATGAAATGTTATAATTAATTAATTAGAAACCGCCATATGTGTGTAATTAAAACATCTAATTATGCTAAAATAGTGATATACTTAGTTAAGTTTTTAACTTTAAATTAATATGAATTATATTATCTTAGGAGCTCCAGCTTCAGGTAAAGGTACTCAGGCAGAATTAATTTCAGAAAAATTAAATATTCCTACTATTTCTTCAGGCGTAATACTACGTGAGAATATTCAGAAAAAGACAGAGCTTGGTTTAAAAGCTAAAGATGTTATGAACAAAGGTCAATTAGTATCTGATGATATTATGATTGATTTAATAAAAAATAGATTAAATCAAGAGGATTGTCTAAATGGTTACGTTTTAGATGGTTTCCCAAGAACTATATCACAAGCTAAAGCTTTAGATGAAATAACTCAGATTGATAAAATCATTGATGTAGTAATTAGTGATGAAGCAGCTATTAAACGCATTATAAGTAGAAGAATGTGTAAAAGTTGTGGTGCTACTTATCATTTAATATTTAATCCTTCACAGGTTGAGAATGTCTGTGATAAATGTAATGGAGAATTATATTTAAGAGATGATGACAAAGAAGAAGTAGTTAAAGAACGATTAAAAGTCTATCATAATCAAACTGAATTATTAAAAAAGTATTATAGAGATAAAATTATTAAAATTGATGGTATGCCATCAATTAAAGAAGTAACACAAGATATATTTAATAAATTAAATATTCAATAAATGAGTAGTGAAATAACAATTAAGACTAAAGAAGAAATTGAAATATTAAAAGAAGGTGGTCATATCTTAGCTACTATTTTAGATAAGGTAAGTCAAGAGATTAAAGTAGGTGTTACAACCAAAGAGTTAGATCAAAAAGCTAGAGATTTAATGGAAGAATATAAAGTAGAGCCTTCTTTTTTACATTTTGGTGAGCCACCATATCCAGCAGTTCTTTGTACTTCGGTTAATGAATATTTAGTTCACTCAATTCCATCCAATCGAGCTTTAAAAGAAGGTGATATTATTTCTTTAGATTGTGGGGTATGGTATAAGAAATTATGTACTGATATGGCCAGAACATATAGTGTAGGTAAAATAAGTAAAGAAGCCAAGAAACTAATTAAAGTAACATGTAAAGCTTTAGCTATAGGAATTAAAAATGTAAAACCAGGTAAAAGAGTAGGTGATATGGCTTTTGCGGTTCAAAGTTATATTGAAAAACAGGGTTACAGCGTAGTCCGTAAATTAGTTGGTCATGGTGTAGGTTACCAAGTACATGAAGCACCAGCTGTACCTAATTTTGGTAAAAAAGGAGAAGGTTTTGAATTTAAAGAAGGTATGGTTTTAGCTTTAGAACCAATGGTCAATGTTGGACATTATGATATTGTAGTCGATGATAATGAATGGGATATTAAATCAAAAGATAATAGTTTAACTGCTCATTTTGAGAATACCATTGTGGTAACTTCAAAAGGAGCAGAAATAATTACCAAATAAAAAAGCCACTAACATTTAGTGAAAGTGACCTTGAGCATTGGTTTAAATAATATCCAGCCTAAAGCATTGTATAGTAAATAGATCATAATGCCGGCAATAACGCTAGGGATTACCAATAGGATAATTAGGGGTGATACCACTTAAAAGTGTACATGATTTCCTCCTAATTAATTTAATTAAATATTGATATATATATAACTTAATAAATCAAGATGTTTAAATTACTAGGTATAGATTACGGTGAAAGTAAAGTAGGCTTAGCTATTGCTGATAGTGAGACTAAGCTTGCTATACCCCAAGAAGTAGTTAAGAGCAAAGATTTAGAAGATAAAATAGATTATTATATTAATCAGGAATCAGTTGAAAAGATAATAATTGGTTTACCTCTTGGTCTTGATGGTCACGATACCAAGCAGACTCTCATTGTTAAAAAATATATTGAATATTTAAAAAAGAAGTTCAAAGTAGAAGTTATAGTTCAAGATGAAAGGCTATCGACTAAAGAAGCAGCTAGAGATGGTCATGATGATGACGTCGCTGCTATGTATATTCTACAAACATATCTTGATAAGGAATATGGATAGAACTCTTTTAATACATTATTTTTTACCTTTTATTGGTGCTTTAGCTATTTCCATAATATTAACTCTTTTAATTAGAGCTTTGGCTATTAAGTTGAATATTATTGATAAGCCAGAAGATGAGAGAAAAATACATCAAAGACCCGTGCCTTTACTTGGCGGTTTAGCTATTTACTTAACGGTTCTTATTTTTTTAGTAATCTATCAAGATATTATTTTGGATGGAAGAATTAAACCATTATATCTCTTAGCTATTGCTCTTGGTGGTTTATTCTTAATGATTGGGGGTTATTTAGATGATAAGTATAATTTGAAACCCATTACTCAAATTATTTGGCCCTTACTGGCTGTCATTACTATTTTATTAAGTGGTATGGAAATTAACTATATTACTAATCCTTTGGGTGGTGTAATAAATATATCTTCACCTCTTTTATCCTTATTCATTGTTTTCTTCTGGTTACTGGGTATGATCTATACTACTAAGTTTCTAGA
>CAZSGB010000105.1:0-2517 GCA_964606355.1 uncultured Gammaproteobacteria bacterium
CTAAATTATTTATTTTAATGCTTAAATTACTCATTAAAATGATTTATCTATTTTGTAACTCTTTAAATCTAAATTACCAGGGGCACCTAATGAATTAATATCTTTAATTGCTTCAACAGGATCACCGACTTCCAATTTATCTAGATTCTCTTTAACATTTTGGTAAGCTTTTCTAAAAGGCATACCTTTTTTAACTAATTTATTTGCTTCAATCGTAGCAAATAATTCAGGAGTTAACGAATTCATCAAGACCTCTTTATTTGGTCTAATACCTTTCATGACTAAAACCATAACTTCTAAACTGCGTCTTGTAATACCCATACCTTTAATTAAAGGTTCTTTGGTAAGTTGCGTATCTCTATTATACCCAGAAATTAAACTCTTACAAACATCTTTGATTTGAGTTTGTAAGCCAACAATAACGTTAACATTACCCCTAACTAATTCAAAAACATCAGGATTTCTTTTTTGAGGCATAATTGATGAACCAGTGGTATATTGCCAAGGTAATTTAAAAAAATTAAATTGTGGCGTGGTATACCAAATCATTTCATTAGCTAAACGGCCGAGTATCATCATAATCTGAGTACAAACAGCTAAAATGTAACTTTCTGTTTTACCACGTGAACTAACAACGTAAAGTGAATTAATTTGCGTTTTCTTAAACCCAAGTAACTTAGTAGTAAGCTTTCTATCTAAGTTAAAGTTAACGCCAAAACCAGCAGCAGCCCCAAGAGGATTTTGATCATTTAAATCATAAGCACTAACAAGTAATTTATGATCATTAATTAGATCCTCTAAATATGAAGCAGCCCAATGTCCTATCGAAGAAGGCATAGCACGTCTAGTATGCGTGTAACCTGGCATAGGTAAGTATTCATATTTCTTAGCTAAATCTAAGAATACTTTTTCTAACTTAACCATTTCTTCACTAATCTGTTTTAATTTTTTTCTGCTGTATAACCGAGTAGCTACTAAAACTTGATCGTTTCTACTTCTTCCCGTATGTATCTTTTTACCAAGAGGCCCATATTTTTTAATTAAAAAGTTTTCAATTGCCGTATGACAATCTTCATCTTCTAGCTTTATCTCAAATTTATCTTGCTTAAACAATCTTAAGATTTCATTTAGACCTTGATTTAACTTCTTAAACTCGGTAGGCGTTAAAACCTTAATCTTAACTAAGGCTTGAGCATGAGCCCTTGAAGCTTCAATATCATAGGGTAATAATCTTTTATCTAGTTTATAGTCATTACCGACCGTATACCTCTCAACCATAGGGTGAAGTGTAGTTGATTTTGAATTCCAAATTTTTGACATATATTTATTTAATTATTTAATATTTTTCGACCATTTAAGGTAGCAATTTTAACTAGATTATCGAAGTTATAGTATCGACAAGCTTCCTCGAGCATCCTCATTTCTACCCACATATCAGCATCGACAAAGGGTTGATAGAAATCATAAACATTATCTACGCCTAAACCGACTAAAACACCAGCTTCTAACATTTCTGGAACATTAGCAATGGAATTATGGACTGGAGAAGTAAATTCATCTAGCTGACGCATTGCAAGAGCAGCTGAAGGACAAACAATAGCACTCATACCAATTTCTGCTATCTCTTGATATATCTTCATTCTGTATTCTTTGGGTTGAGCTGAAACTGATAAGGCATGGATAGCTACTGTTTTATCGCCATAATTATATTTCTTAGCATATTCAAGTAAAATTTCAGTATCTTTTTCATTAGGATTATTTTCTTGATCAATATGAACATGTAGTTTCTTACCAAGATTCTTAGCAATTGAAAACATATGATCATAATTTTCTTTATCATTTGGTCTGTCCTTTGAAGGTAAACCACCAGCTATATCAGCTCTTGCTGTAATCTCTTCATAGAGTTTGCGAGCTTTGGGATCATTTAATCCACCAAGTGGTTGAGTAATAGTTAAAAATTCAATTTTATCTTTATACTCTTCTTTGACTTTTAAAGCCGCATTAATAGCTTTATGTCCTACCGCTTCGTAAGCATCAATAAAAGAAGCTGTTAATTTACAGCCCTGTTCTATTAATCTATCTAAAGCCCATCTTAAACGCTCAGCCGTCTCTTCTTCTGTAAAATTTCTTTTAATCTCATCACTCATATTCCATTTCACTTCCATGTCAACCATAGATTTATCTAAACCTTCTTTAGTAATGTAACAAGCTTTATCAAAATGAGCATGACAATTTACAAAGCCACCTTGCTCTTTAATACTCTCTAGTATTTGTTCTTTTAAATTCCACTTATCCATATATTTATAATAATTTATTATTTAAAAAAATAACTCCTTGACTAGGAGTTAATTAGAGAAAAAGCCATACTTCTTACCTCATTTAGGCAAGATCTACCCATACGAATTGTCCACACATTTTTAAGCATTTTTATTAGTATATACCTTTTCTAAAAGTAGGTCAAGTGTTTTAGGCACGGACATTTTGCACCTTTTTTAACGCTTCATTTGGCGTTAATCC
>CAZSGB010000106.1:0-2396 GCA_964606355.1 uncultured Gammaproteobacteria bacterium
ATAATTTAAAAAATATAATATGGAAAAAAGAATAATCCAAGATAACATTAAAAATGTATTAACAGAAACTAACTTTACTAGGTTGGGTGATAAGAAAGTAGGCAAAGTTAGAGATGTCTATATCAGTGAAGACAAATTATTTTTAATTGCTACCGATAGGCAAAGTGCTTTTGATAGAGTACTTGCTTCTATACCATTTAAAGGACAAGTCTTAACCCAGACTAGTAAATGGTGGTTTGAACAGACTAAGAGTTTTTGCCCAAATTCTGTACTTGATACCCCTGATCCTAATGTAGTAGTTCAAATGAATTTAGAAGTTATGCCTTTTGAAGTAGTAGTACGAGGATATATAACAGGCTCTACGGATACTTCGGCTTGGACTAATTATCAAAAAGGTGTTAGAGATTTTTGCGGGAATAAATTACCTGAGGGCATGGTAAAGAATCAAAGATTTGATACCCCGATTATTACGCCAACTACTAAGTTTGAAGCACATGACAGGAATTTATTTAAAAATAATATTTTAACGGAAAATATGTGTAGTGTTGAAGAATGGGAATATCTTTCAGCTAAAGCTTTAGAACTCTTTGCTTTTGGTCAAAAAACTGCCTCAAAGCATGGTTTAATATTAGTTGATACAAAATATGAGTTTGGTCAGGATAAAAAAGGTAATATCTATTTAATTGATGAAATTCATACCCCTGATTCTTCAAGATATTGGTTAAAAGAGACTTACCAAGAAAGAATAGCAGAAGGAAAAGAACCAGATAATATTGATAAAGAATTCTTAAGATTATGGTTTAAAGATAACTGTGATCCTTACCATGATGAAGTTTTACCTGAAGCTCCACGTGATTTAGTTGTTGAATTATCTATCCGATATATTAAACTGTCTGAAATGATTACGGGGCAAGTATTTAGTGTTGATGATAAGCCTATCTTATCTAGAATAGAGAAAAATTTAAAAAATAACGGATATTTGTAATATGAAAGTGATAATAATAATGGGGAGCCTCTCTGATAAAGAGTGGGCCAAAAAAATAGAAGATAATTTAAAAACTTGGAATTTAGAATTTGAAGAATATGTTTTGTCTGCACATAAAGTACCAGAAAAAGTATTTGCTTTAGTTATGAAGTATAATGAAGAACCAGATATAGTCTATGTAACTATTGCTGGGCGTTCTAATGGCTTATCAGGCGTAACCGCAGCTAATAGTATTCATCCCGTAATTGCTTGTCCACCATTTAAAGATAAAGAGGATATGTTGATAAATATACATTCCACTTTACAAATGCCGTCAGATACGCCAGCACTTACTGTACTTGATCCTAAAAATGTGGCTTCGGCTTGCGCTAGAATATTAGGACTAGCTAATAAAGAAACACAGAACCAAGTTAAAGAGCATATTAAGCAAGTTAAGAATTTATTTTAAATATATGGAGACTTTAAATGCTATCTCACCACTTGATGGTAGATACTATAATAAAGTAAATGAACTTAGTAAATATTTTTCCGAGAAAGCTTTAATTCAGTACAGACTAAAAATTGAAGTAGAATATTTTATTGCCTTATCCAATGAACCTAAAATTAAAGAAGTTAGAGAGTTTAGTAACGAAGAAAGAGTGATACTAAGAACTCTTTACTTAAAATTTAGTGAGAAGGAAGCTCAAGTAGTAAAAAAGATAGAGAAAAAAACAAATCACGATGTAAAATCTGTTGAGTACTATTTAAAAAGTAAGTTACCAGATTCTTTGAAAGAATATTCTGAGTTTGTTCACTTTGCTTTAACTTCAGAGGATATAAATAATTTGTCTTATTCTTTAATGTTAAAAGATGGATATATTGAATATATTAAGAATCTAAAGAAGTTACTTAAAGCTTTAAAAGATTTGAGTCTAGGTAATAAAAATATAGCTTTACTTTCACTTACTCATGGTCAACCTGCTACGCCTACTACACTTGGTAAAGAATTGGCTGTTTTCTATATGAGACTCATTAATCAAATGAAGGAGATTACCTTGAAAGGTAAATTAAGTGGGGCGGTAGGTAATTTTAATGCTCAGATTGTTGCCTATAATAATGTTGATTGGTTAGCTTTTAGTCAGAACTTTATTGAGTTATTAGGTTTAGAGTATAATCCTTTAACAACTCAAATTGAACCACATGATACTAGTGCTACTTTGTATCATCAAATAATTAGATTGAATAATATTGTAAAAGATTTAGATCAAGATATGTGGCTATACATATCGAGGGATACTTTTAAATTAAAGAAGAAACCAGGTGAAGTAGGTTCTTCGACTATGCCTCATAAAGTAAATCCTATTGATTTTGAAAATAGTGAAGGTAACTTAGGCTTAGCTAATGCTATTTTAGATCACTTAGCTATGAAATT
>CAZSGB010000107.1:0-2373 GCA_964606355.1 uncultured Gammaproteobacteria bacterium
AACACTTGGTTTTAGATTTCTCCGTGTCCACTTTATGGGGTACGGATCATTGGTGCCCAGGGCGGGATTTGAACCCGCACGCTTAAAACAAGCCTAGGCCCTCAACCTAGTGTGTATACCAATTCCACCACCTGGGCTTTGGTTAGAGAACCTAATTTATAGATATCTATAATACTTTCTTTTCTTTAAGTCTTTTTTTGTATGTTCTTAAATAACCTAATTTAGCTCTTCTTACTTTAGCTTTCTTAGTAATTTCAATTTTAGCAATATTTGGAGAATTTAAAGGGTATATTTTTTCTACGCCGATACCTTCACTTATTTTGCGAACAGTAATAGTTGAACCTTTTTCTTGACCATGTTTACGAGCTATAACTATACCTTCATAAACTTGGATTCTTTCTTTTTCTTCGCCTTTAGCATTTTTTTCTTTAATCTTTTGATGCACTTTAACGGTCATACCTGGTTTAATTTCAGGGTAACTAGATTTCTTTTTTTCTTCAGACATATTTTTATCTATTTTGTTAATCTTAAAAACTAGACTCAAGAATACTCTAATTTACCTTATTTGTCAAGACTTTTTAAAGCCTTTAAAGTGTTACTTAAAACTGTCTTTGGTAGTGGTTTATTATCAATAATTAGGTCATAGACTGATTTATCGTAATATTTGATATTATATAGTTTCTTATATCTCTTAGTTAAGAATTTTTCTCTATGGTTTATTAATTCTTTGGCTTTATTTTTGCTAATATTTTCTCTTAAAGCAATCCTTTCGATTCTTAAGTTTTTAGTGATATTAACCCAAATTTTAATACTGGGTATTTTATGTTTAAAGCATAAAGGTCCAGAAATATGCCCATCATAGATTACTTGGTTATGAGTTTTAACATAACTTAGCATTTGTTTATCTATCTTAATATCATAATTTGGATGCTTTAAACAGTAGACTTCAAATTCACTTAAAGTCATATTCTTTTTTTTAGCTAGGCTTCTAAATAATTTACCAGTATGTAAATAATTATATTTTGATTTCTTAGCTAACATTTTAGCTAAGGTAGATTTACCTGAAGCAGGTAAACCACTAATAGCTATAATTTCAGGTTTCATTTTAATTCTTGTAAGATGTTATTTAATTTAGTAGGTAAGTTAACTTTAAATTCTTGATATTCATTATTTAAATCATTAAAGCCTAAGAGATATGAATGTAAGAATAATCTATTTAATTTTAAATTATCTTTAATGTTCTTGTTAAAATATATTTTATCACCAACAAGAGGGCGATTAAAGGCTTTAAAGTGTGAACGTATTTGATGCGTTCTACCTGTTTTAATGGTTATCTTAACATAAGTATATCTAGAATATCTATTCTTAACAACGTATTCGGTAATAGATTTTTTACCTTCTTCATTTTTAGGTAAGGCTACCATTCTACCAGTTATCTTAGATCTTCTTAAAGGGAAATCAATTTTACCTACGTCACTTTCCATAACGCCATAGACTAAAGCTAAATATTCTTTTTTAATATTTCTTGTTTTGAATTCATTCTTTAAATGTTCAAACATTTTTTGTGTCTTAGCTATGATCATTACTCCACTTACTTCTTTATCTAATCTTTGTACTATACCAGGTCTTGTTTCATCATCACCGATATTTATTATTTCTGGGTATCTATTTTTTAACCAATCAGCAAGTGTTGGTTCATTTATGCCTGGTGCTGGGTGAGCAATTAAATGAGCAGGCTTATTAATTATTATATAATCATCAGTTTCATTGATAATTTCAGGTTCTGGTATTTCTTTTTTTATTTCACAACTTTGTTTGGCATAGCCTTTATCTATATTTATTTCAATGACATCATTAGTTTTTAAATAAAAATGGGGAGTTACATGTTTTTCATTAACAGTTACTTCTTTCTCTTTAACTAACTTTTGAATTTGGGAACGTGAAAAATTAGATAATTCTTCTACTAAGTACTTATCTAATCTTTGTTTATATTCTTTTTTATATGTTAATTTCATAATCTAAAAATAGCACAAAATGGGTTTTTTAAAAAGCCCATTTGGTGGGCTAAATGATAAACTATAATTTAAGAAACGCGAACCTTTCTTATTTAAACGAAATGCCTATGACCTTTCGTAATCCTCTCCAAGCTATTCGTTCGGGCGGGGTGAGAAGGAAAAAGGATATGGGAAGTGGAGGTTACTTTCGAGAATTTGCAAAGCTCTATTTGGTGGGTGTAAGAGGATTTGAACCTCTGACCTCCACGATGTCAACGTGGCGCTCTAACCAACTGAGCTATACACCCTTGGTGCGCGTAGATGGATTTGAACCATCGACCCCCGCCTTATAAGGGCGGTGCTCTAACCGCTGAGCTAT
>CAZSGB010000108.1:0-2328 GCA_964606355.1 uncultured Gammaproteobacteria bacterium
CAATGTCAGGCCTTCTTCCGATACCCTGCGGCTTGCCGCAGGGAACTTCATTTTAATTAAATAAATATATGAATTTAAAAGTTTCTCAAGAAAAAATAGCTACAGTAAGAGATTTACAGACTAAAGTCTCAGTTTTATCTGAGAAAATAAAGGCTGGTGGTTTTTTTAGAGTAATACGTAATAAAGAAACATTAGGTTTTTTTGTATCTCCTGAGTATGTAGAACAAATAGAAGATCTTCAAGAAGATTTAGATTGTTTAAAATCTAAGTATTTAGCTCAAAAAGTAGCTAAAGCAAGATCTGATAAAAAAGAAGTACCTTTAGAAGACTTATTATGAAAATAGTCTTTAAACAATCTGCTCTTAAAGATTTAGAGAAATTAACAGATTTAGTAAGTAAAAGAATATTAAATAAACTTACTTTTTTTATTTCACAAAAAGATGTATTAAAATATACTAAACCTATGGTTAATAAAGACTTTGGTTCATATAGATTTAGAATAGGTGATTATAGGGTAATATTTGATTTAGAGAAAGATAAGATTATAATATTAGTAATTGGACACAGAAAAGATATATATAAATAAAATAATATGGAAAATATAAAAATATGCGTAGTAGGACTCGGTTATGTGGGATTACCACTAGCTTGCTTATTATCAAAACATTTTAATGTCTCTGGCTTTGATATTGATGATACTAAAATTGAAGAATTAAAATCAGGACACGATAGAACTGATGAAGTAGGTGAGAATTTAAAGAATTATTTAATTAATTATTCTTCTCAATCATCTATTATTAAAGAAGCTAATTTCGTAATCGTAGCTGTACCAACACCTATTGATGAAAATAATGAGCCAGACTTAAGTTTAGTAGAAAAAGCTACAACTTTAGTAGGTCAAAACTTAGGTAAAGATACAATCGTAGTCTATGAATCTACTGTTTACCCAGGAGTTACAGAAGATATTTGCGTTCCAATTTTAGCCCAAGAATCAAGTTTTAAATTTAATTCTGAATTTAGTGTTGGTTATTCACCTGAGCGTGTTAATCCAGGTGACAAAGAACATACAATAGACAAGATATATAAAGTAATCTCTGCTTCAAATAATGAAGCTTTAGTAATAGTTGAAAAAGTATATTCAACTATTACTAAAATACATAAGAGCCCTAATATTAAAACAGCTGAAGCCGCTAAAGTAATTGAGAATATCCAAAGAGATTTAAATATTGCCTTAATGAATGAACTCTCTTTAATTTTTGAAAAAATGGATATTGATACTAAAGATGTAATTGAAGTTGCTGGTACTAAGTGGAATTTTGTTAAATATACCCCAGGTTTAGTCGGTGGACATTGTATTAGTGTAGATCCATATTATTTAACTTTTAAAGCAGAACAATTAGGTTACAAGTCACAAGTTATACTAGCCGGACGTAGTATTAATGATAATATGGCAAAGTATGTAGCAGGTAAGTTAATTAAAGAACTTAATGGTAAGAAAAAAGTATTAATAATGGGATTATCATTTAAAGAAAATGTACCTGATCTTAGAAACAGTAAAGCTTTAGATATAAAAAAACATTTAGAAAAAGAAAATATTGAAGTAGTATTACATGATCCATTAGTAAAGAATAAATATATAATTAGTTACTTCGGTAAAGATAATAGCTCTTTAGATTCTATTGAAAAGCAAGACGCTATTATTATGTTTTCACCACATAATGAATTTAAAGAAATAACACTTAGTAAATTAAAAGACATGATGACTGAAAAACCAATTTTATTTGATTTAAAAAGATTTTATGATAAAAAAGAGGCTCAAAGTTTAGGCATTAACTACTTATTCTTATGAAAATAGTTTTAGCCTCAGGTATATATTATCCAGAAATAGGTGGACCAGCTTTACTTGTTAAAGATTTAGCTGATGAGTTTATTAAAACTCAAGATGTTTTAATTTTAACATATAGTAATGAATATGAAGTAGTTACTAAACAAAATGGTAATCTCTCAGTAAAACGTATAATAAGACATAATAAAATATCTAATATGTTTAGATATTTTTTATTATCATTAACAGACATAAAAAAAGATGATAAAGTATTTGTTTTTGATATATTTTCTGCTGCTCTTCCTGTATATTTAGCTTCGTTTATAAGAAGATATAAATATACAGTAAGACTAGGTGGCGATTTTCTATGGGAAATGTCAGTTAATAAATTTGATAAGAAACAAAATATATTAGATTTCTATAATTCTAAATTTAATTTAATTGAAAAAATATATTTCTTTTTTATTAAACGTATATTAAAAAGAGCAGATAAAATAATATCT
>CAZSGB010000109.1:0-2170 GCA_964606355.1 uncultured Gammaproteobacteria bacterium
ACTTTCCCTTTCAAGGTACCCTGCGGCAAGCCACAGGGAAATCGGGTGTATTATAATGGAGATGGGTTTCTGAACGTTATTGATGTGACTGGTATTGTTTGGTTGATTCTTGAAGAAGAATGGATCGAAGAAGATCTCCCTATCTGTGACGTGACCAAGGACGGTAGCATCAATATAACAGACATTGTCATGATTGTTACATTAATCTTGGCATAATAATAGCCGATATTCAATCACCTGATTGAAATACCGGCTCTTTTTTTATATATATAAATAATTTTATTCCCAGCCTTTTGCTTCTAAACCTTTTTGCGCCGCATCTATTTGCGCTTCTTGCTTTGAACTACCTTCACCTTGAGCAATTAACTCACTTTTAATATAGACACCTATTCTAAAGAATTTATTATGATCTGGCCCTGTTTCTTTAAGTACCTTATAACTTGGAGTAACACTATATAATTCTTGAGATCTTTCTTGAAATCTACTCTTTGGATCTAAATATAGATTATTCTCTAAAATATTTGGTAACTTATCAAGAACATTGTTAGTAATAAATTTCCTAGCAGCTTCAAAACCCTGATCTAAATAAATAGCACCAATAATTGCTTCTATGGCATTAGCTAAGATATAATTACGTGCTTTAGGATTGACATCCTTAGCTTCACCTTTGCTCATATACAAAAATTCTTCAATTTCTAAAGATCTAGAGATATCAGCTAAAATCTTAGCATTAACTAAGGCTGCTCGCCAATTAGTCAGTTCACCCTCTGGATTGGGATAGTGATTATATAAATAATCAGTAACCACAAGCTCTAAGACAGCATCGCCTAAAAACTCAAGTCGTTCATTATGTTCAATATTAAAACTCTTATGTTCGTTTAAATATGATCGATGAACCACTGAAGATTTTAGTAAATCCTCATTTTCAAATTTAAAACCTAGAATTTTTTCAAATTTTTTAAAATTCTTCATATCATTTTAATTTTAATAGTTCTAATGCTTTAATAAATATTTCCTTAGCATTTTCATAACCAATAATCTCTAACACTTCTACTTGCGTAGCCCACTTTGCTTCTTGAACTCCTGGCTCTTTCTTAGCTATTTTAATATTTGTCTCACTAGTTTCAAATAAATAGTAATGAACTGTTTTAGGCACTGCTCTTTTATTTGGTTCATTAACTTTAATATCAATACTACCTAAATAACCTTGATTGACTAATTGTTTAATACCAACCTCTTCGCCTATTTCTCGTTTAGCCGCTTTCTCTTGATCTTCCTCTTCTTTAATATGACCTTTAGGGAAAGTCCATTTATCATAGGCATCATAGATTACTATGAACATATAATTATCACTTTCTTGCCTATAAACTACACCCCCAGCACTAAATTCACGAGGTGGTTCTTTTTCTAGATCTTTCTTCTCCCCTTTTTCTTGCATATCTTTATATATACTACCCAAAACTCCATTAATGAATTTGCCAGAGGAGACCCCACTATATGTTTTAGCCAGTTCAATGGCTTCATTAATGGCTACTTTAGGTGGAATATCTTGAGCGTATTTTAATTCATAGATACCTATTCTAAGTACATTCCTGTCAACTGGCGTAATTTGATCTAAAGGCCATTCTGGAGCATACTTTACAATCATCTCATCTATTACTTTAACCTTATCAACTAATTCATTGATTAAGCCATCACTAAAACCCTGATCATCAAAATCAGGAGCAAATTCTTGTCTATTAAATTCCAAAAGCTTTTTAATATTTTCTTTTCTCTCATTAAAATCCCATTGAAAAAGACTTTGTAGAACTAAAGTTCTAGCTAAATGCCGATTAGACATATTTATTCTTTAGGTTTTTTCTTTTTATCTAAATTAGTTTTCTTTTTAATAACTTCCTTACCCTTGTAATAGCCACAATTCTGACAAACAACATGTGGCAAAACTGCCTTAGAGCAATGACTACATTTCAGATGCTTAACCTTAGTTAAAGCAAAATGTGAAGCTCTTCTCTTTTTAGATGCTTTAGTTCTTTTCTGTGTAGGTGTTCCCATATAATTTATTAATTAGTAATTTAGGCTCTATCTTAACTTACTTTATTACTTATGTCAAATAATTCGAATTGAATCATCTAAAATGTTACCGTAGACACTCTCGTTGAGTCATATAATA
>CAZSGB010000110.1:0-2152 GCA_964606355.1 uncultured Gammaproteobacteria bacterium
TTAATACTCCTTATTCTAAAAGGAACAATTTTAATTAATTCCTTTAAGAAGGAGACAAAATGAAGTTTATCTTAAAAATTATTGCAACTACTACCAATACTTATTTAATCCTAACATTAATCCTAACGTTAGTTTCCTTCATTGGAAACTTAGTAAATGAATACATTGAAACTTTCTGGGAAGAGTTCCATGAGTATTGGTACATCATAGCACTGGGCCTATTAGCCAACGTGGTTTGGAAAAAACCCAAAATTCTTCCACGTCTCCCTAAGGGAGATTTGATTGGGAAAGATATAAAGCGATATCTTCCTTAATAATCCATATAATCCATCAAAGCCGGGCGCATCTGCAACCGGCTCCTTTTTTTAAACTAAATATTAATTTAATTGATTTTTCCACTCTTCTATCTCACTATTGTACCTCTCCATATTTTCTTCCTTAATCTTTTCACCTGGTGGTAAAATTTCATACCTTGGATCTATCTTTACTCCGTTTTTTACCATTTCATAGTGTAAATGTGATCCAGTAGATAAGCCAGTTGAACCAACATAACCAATGATGTCACCTTGAACTACTTTCTGGCCATATTTTACAATTATTTTAGATTGATGAGCATAGTTGGTAGTATATGTTCCATTATGCCGAATAGAAGTAAAATTACCATAACCACCACTATTCCAACCAGCAAAAACAACTGTACCATCGCCTACGACTCTGATTGGTGTACCCAAAGGAGCAGCGTAATCAATAGCCCGATGGTTAGTACATAAATTAAAAGCTTCTAAACATCTAAGACCAGTTGTAAAACCAGAGGATATATATTTATACTGAATTGGTGCTTTTAAAAACATCTTCTGAACTGAGTTGCCATCTGGATCAAAATATCCCTTATTCTCTTCATGTTCTTCAAAATAGTATATTCTATGCTCAGTCCCATCATTAATGTATTTAGAGGCGAATATTTTGCCTGGCATTACATATTGTCCGTCTCTATATCTCTCTTCATAAATAAATTTAAAGGTATCCCCTACGCGCGGATCAATGGCAAAATCAATAGTCCATTGATAGGCATCAGCTAACTCAATAATTGCTCGTATATCAATATCCTGATCAAGTGCTACTTGATACATAGAGGTAGCAATAGTCCCTTCTGAAATGCGTAAACGTATTTCGTAAGGTATAGCTTTTTTTTCAGCTAACCACTCATTATTTATTAAAGTCACAAATAATTCTTCTTCTGTATCTATTTGATAGGCTAACTTTTTAAATTCATCAGTATTAATATCATAATACAAATCTAAAGACCTATCAGTTCTAATTTTAGTTAAATCATAGACTTCTTCAGAAGCTTCAAGAATAGCTTGAGTTACTGTACCAGGCACTCCATTATCTCCCATTAAACCCCCAAACGTAGAATTAGGCGTGATCTCTATTTTCTCTATTCTATCGGTTATAATCGGTACTTCTGGAATATTAATGTTTTCACTATTTAACTTAGTATTATTATTTAGTATTAAAAAAACAGCAATGATAGCTATTAATATTAGTATTAGATATATCTTAATGTTTTTCATAAGTTATATTATGATAACATAAAATAAGAAAATAAAAAAATGCTTGATACTTATTATAAAAAGGTGTAGATATATACTAAAAATGTAATTTGACAACAAACAACTAAAATAATTTAGGGAGAAGAAAATGAGTAATAAAAGTTACCAGATATCACCAAATGTACATATAATAACTGATCCTAAATCAGATACAGCTATGGTTTATCATGCACTATATGGAAACACAAGATTAATAAATAGTGAGGGTACGTTTTTTAAATCTATTTAAAAAACCTATAACTATCACAGATATTTTAAATATCTGTGATATGAATCCTGAAGATATTATCAATGAATTTGAAGAGATTTTTTTCTTAATAGAACCTGATACAGATGAAAAAGATTTGTTACATACAAGAATGAATCAACATCTTAAAAATGTTAACAAGAAAAAAACAATTGATCGGATGGGTCTAGCCATTAGTGATTCATGTAACCTTGGTTGTGAACACTGCATGCATTTCCAAAAATCTAATGAGAACGGTAAGCCGCACCCCTTTTTTCAGACAGCAAATTAGTAATTATGTGAGACATTTTCG
>CAZSGB010000111.1:0-2138 GCA_964606355.1 uncultured Gammaproteobacteria bacterium
ATGTGAGGGTTATGGGGTTTCAAAATGTCTACTAAATGGGGTACGGATCACCAAATAGCCACCCTAGCTCAGCTGGTAGAGCATCAGTTTTGTAAACTGCAGGTCGTCGGTTCGAGTCCGACGGGTGGCTCCAGTTTAATTAATTAATTGAATCCTATGTCACAAGATAATCTAGTTAAGTTAGAATGTAAGGAGTGTAAGAGGGTAACTCATCATTCTAAGAAGAATAAGAAAGTGTTAAAAGAACGTTTAGAAATGAAAAAACATTGTCCAAATTGTAGAAAGCATACAATGCATAAAGAAACTAAATAAAATATATGAAGTTTTTAATTTTTTTAATTATTATAGTAGCTTTAATAAGTTTTTTTTGGCACGATGAAATAGGTACATATATTTCTAGGTGGCAAAAACCTATTGAAGACAAGGCACCAGATTTAATACAAGAAGGTTTGAATAAAACAGGTGAGTGGTGGGAAAATGAAGCAGAAGGTTATGTTACTAATTTAGTTCAAAGTTTAACCGCTCAAGGTAAAGAGAAAATAGATCAATATATTCAGAATAAAGAATTAAATGAATATGGTGATCCAGAAGGGACTATGTATACTGGTGGTACACCATTGTTTAATGAAGAAACAGGTGAATCATTAAATAAATATGAATATTTAATAAATAAATTTCCAGAAATAGTTAATGATCTTAATTTAGAACAATATACTTCTACCGAAGGTTAAGATTAATTAATGGGGGAGTAGTTCAGTGGTAGAATGTGGGTCTCCAAAACCTGAGACGAGGGTTCGATTCCTTCCTTCCCTGCCAGATTAAATATGACTAAAGAACAAAAAATTTCAAAAGATAGATATGGTGAAGTTATTAATACTTTTTTATTATCTGATCCAGATACAGTAATTCCTATGAATAGGAAGGAGTTTTATGAAGAGCAGATTAAAGTATTCAAAAAAACAGGAAAACCAAGTAGAGCTTGTGAAATTGTTGTTTTATTTATTTTTAATAGAGTAGGAGAAGTAATAATTCAAAAAAGATCTTTTGATAAAAATCATAATCCAGGACTTTTAGATAAATCCATTGGCGGGCATATACGTTATGGTGATACAGAAGATTTTTCTGTTATGGTAGAAACTGTTCAAGAATTACAGATACCTTCATTTGTGCTTAAGAATGAAGTAGATTTTAAAAAAACATTATCACTTTTATGTAGCTATTTATCAACTATATCAATTGTTAAGCATAGTAAAAGTAAAATATTTAATTTAGAAAGAATAATTAATAATGAAACCATAATTATTGCAAATAAAGTACATATATATTTTGGAATATATGATGGTAGAATAAGGCCAGTAGACAGAGAAGCAAAAGGGATATTATATTATTCTTTGGATGAATTAGAACAAGAAGTTAAGAAGTTCCCTGATACATTCACTAATGACGTTATGGTTTTTTTAAAGGAATTTAAACCTGAAATGAAAAAGTTTTTAAAAACCATCTCAAGATATAATAATTAAATAAAAATTAAATGAAAAAGAATCTATTATTAGGTATCGTAGCCCTAGTACTAATTGTAGTACTTTTTGTTATTGCTTTTGATGCTTATAATCAAGAAGAAGTGGAGGATGAGGTTTTAAATTCATTTATGGATGAATCTAATATACCTCTAGGTAATGAGATATTACCTATAGAAGAGCCTGAAATAATTAATAATCAAGAACTTATGGAATTAAATATTGAGGTATTACAAGAAGGTATTGGTGAAGAAGTTGTCAAAGCAGGTGATAGTATTGTAGTACATTATACTGGTACTTTACTTGATGGTACTAAATTTGATTCAAGTGTGGATCAAGGTACTCCTTTTGAATTTACGATTGGTCAAGGTACTGTTATTCAAGGTTGGGAACAAGGTTTACTTGGTATGAAAGTTGGGGAAAAACGTAAATTAAGTATACCTTCAGCGATGGCTTATGGAGAAATGGGGGCTGGTGATTTAATACCGCCTAACACTGATCTATACTTTGAGGTTGAGTTAATGGAAATTAAGTAATATAATTAAGACCGCTACTTAAAGTAGCGGTCCGCATTTAATCATTTAATAATGTTACCGTAGCCTTCATCGTTGAATCATTTAT
>CAZSGB010000112.1:0-2126 GCA_964606355.1 uncultured Gammaproteobacteria bacterium
AATTCCCGTATTATTATCTTTGCCCCGATCACATTATGTATTATACCTTCTACGTGGCTTAATTCGATCAGCTAGGCAATTTAATAAAAAAATAGTATAATAATAGATAAGCTTGTCATAAATATGAATAAAAAAAATAAAATAAAAAAACCTAATAGTTTACAGGAAATAAAAACACATAAGGTTAAATGGATACATTTTATTAAACCTAAAATAAATGATTTAGAGTATTTAAGAGAAAACTATCATTTTCATCCACTTGATATAGATGATTGTATTTCTACACCAGCTCAACGTTCTAAACTTGATGAATACCCTGATTATCTCTTCTTGATCATGACTTTCCCCTATTATGATCAACTTAAAAGATTAATTATGGGCAGTGAAATTGATATATTTATTGGCCCAGATTATATTATTACCATCACTGATGGCAAGCTTGAACCTTTAAATGAATTCTTTAAACAATGTCAAATAAATGATGCTTCTAGAGAAAAATACTTATTAGAAGGTCCAACACAATTACTTTATGCCATAATTAACAAATTACAGCATTACTGTTATCCCATGCTAAATCATATAGATGAAGATATTACTAATATTGAAAAAGTGATCTTTGCTGGTTATGAAAAGAAAATGGTTAAAGAGATATTAAATGTTAAAAGAAATATTGTTAACTTTAGAAGAACTATGCAAGTTCATAAGAATGTCATAAGAAAGCTAATTTCAAAAAAAGATAAGTTCTTTATACCTAATTCCATTACTGCTTACTTTGCCAATATCTTAGAACAAACTAAAGATATCTGGGATATCTTAGAAAGTTTATCAGAAAATATTGATGCTTTACATAATACTAATGAATCACTAATATCATTTAGATTAAATGATATTATGAAGCTTCTCACGGTTATATCTATTATCTTACTACCAATTAACTTAGTAGCTTCTATCTTTGGTATGAATACTCCGGCTATGCCTTTTATCTACCACCCTCAAGGTTTTTATATCATTCTTTCCTGCATGTTAGGTTTAGTACTATTATTTATGTTAATCTTTAAACGTAAAGGCTGGTTTTAAAAAATATATAAAAACAAAAATATTTAATTAAATATTTTTTTTATTATGTCCTTCTGGAACAACTTTAAAAAACCTATCTATGCTTTAGCTCCCATAGCTGGTATTACCAATTCACCATTTAGATTAATCTGTAAAGAATATGGTGCTGATGTAGTTTACTCTGAAATGACTTCAGCTGATGCACTACATTTTAAATCTAAAAAAACGTTAGCCATGCTTAAGTTTGATCAAAATGAATTACCTTTAGTCATTCAATTATTTGGTAAAGATCCTGAAAAGTTTAAAACGGCTGCTAAAATAGTTGAAGCCTCAGGAGCTAGTGGTGTTGACATTAATTTTGGTTGCCCAGCTCATAAAGTAGTAGCTCATGGCGGTGGTGTAACTTTAATGAAAGATCTTAATTTATGTTATTCAATTATTCAAACAACTTGTGAAAATACTAAGTTACCTGTGGCAGTTAAAATACGTACTTCAATTAAAGATAATGATAAAGAAATAACTGCTTTAAATTTTTTAAAAAAAATAGCTGATTTACCCGTTGCTTGTGTAATGATTCATGGCCGTTCATATGAACAAGGATTTAACGGAGAAATAGATTATCAAATGATTAAAAAAGCACGTAAATACTTTAAAGGTATTATTTTAGCTAATGGCGGTATTAATGATTTAAAAAGTGCTAAAGAAACTTTAAATAAGACCCAGGCTGATGGAGTTGGCCTGGCTCGTGGACTATATGGTAAGCCTTGGTTATTCAATGAAATCAAAATAGGTTATAAACCCTCTTGGGAAGAAATAAAACAAATTATATTAAAACACGCAAATTATTCAAATAAAATATTAGGTAAACATGGTATTATTGAAATGAGAAAACATTTACTCTGGTACGTTAAAGGCTTAAGAAACGCTAAGGATTTAAGAAAGGACTTAGTTAAAGTTAAAAATATTAAAGATATTAAAAGTGCTTTAGAGAAAATATAATACAAAATAATAATTAAATACTTGGTTTCAAGTTTCTATTGCAACTTGATTGTTAATTAATTCATTGAAAA
>CAZSGB010000113.1:0-2020 GCA_964606355.1 uncultured Gammaproteobacteria bacterium
TAAATAACTAAACACCATATCACATTAGGTAGGACATTTCTATTTCCCTGTACTATGACATTATCATATAATTTCCACACTAATTTGACGGTTATCCCTTTATTATTATATATTTTCTTTAATTATCTTGGTCTTTTTCTTTCCAATTAACTCACTTAATTTGTTACTACTTATCTTCTTAATTTCATCTAAAGAACCATATTTATTCAATAATAATTTCTTAGTTTTAAGTCCAATACCAGGTATGTCAGTTAATTTAGAATTTTGATATGTTTTATCATGTTTTAGTCTATACCCGGAAATTGCGAATCTATGAGCTTCATCTCTAATATGTTGTAAGAGTTTTATGGCTTCATTATTTTTAGATAATTTAAGAGGCTTTTCTCTGTTTGGTAAATATATTTCTTCTTCTTGTTTGGCTAAAGATATAATAGGGTAATCTTTTGAATGTTTTAAAGCAGCACTAAGTTGTGTTTTACCACCATCAATTAAGATTAAATTCGGTTCTAACCAATTTAAATGAGTAAATCTTCTTTTAAGCACTTCTTTCATCATGGCAGGATCATTAGCTTGTTTGACAGTTTTAATACTAAATTTCTTATACTCTTTACTATCAGGTTTCCCATTAGTAAAAACTATCATGGAACCAATAGCCATAAGTCCTTGAATATTAGAAATATCATAACCTTCAATACGAAGTGGTAAGCTTTCTAAGTTTAAAAGTACTTTTAAATTCTTTAACACTTCATTTGTACTAACTTGTTTTTTTTGCCAAGATGTTAAATTAGTAACGTAATAATTTTTAGCATTAGTTAAAGCTAAGTTTAATAATTTCTTTTTATTACCTTTAATAGGTTTATTGGTTCTAATTAAAGTATTTATTTTAAATGGTAGATTTATATACTTAGGGAGATCGGTTGTTTCTAAATAATATCTATTAATAAATTGTTCTAAAACATCTTCATCTTTTTGATCTTTAGCATTATTTAAAGTAAAGTTTTGTTGATCTATTAATTTACCTTGTCTTATCTTGAGTAAAGTAACAATAGCTAAATCATCTTTAATATATATATTTAAATAATCTTCATTAGTCTTTTCATTGAGTATTACTGTTTGGTATTGAGTTATGTTATTTATAGCTTGTATTTGATCTCTATATCTTCCGGCCTTCTCATATTCTTTCTCACTTGAAGCTTGTTTCATTTTAAGTTTTAAATCTTTCAATATTTTGTGCGTTTCACCTTTTAAGAATCTCTCAATTTGTTTAATTGTATCTTGCCATTCTTGTTGAGTAAGGGTTACTTGGTCTAAGTATCTACCTAAATGATATGGTGAACCTATTTTTTTACCTAGTTCTATCATCGGTCCATATTTTGAAAAATAGGGAAAGATTTTCCTTAAAAGTTTAATAGTTTTTTTAATTGATAAACTTGAAGTATATGGACCAAAGTATTTTTCATTCTTTTTAGGCTTATCTTTTAATTTGCGGGTTACCACTACTTGAGGGTATTTATCACTGGTGATTTTGATGTATAACCAACTCTTATCATCCTTTAATTCTATATTATATTTTGGTTGATACTTTTTAATAAGATTAGCTTCTAAGAGTAAAGCTTCTTTTTCATTATTAACGATCGTAAATTCAATATGTTTTATTTTTTTTACCATTAACTGTTTAGCTGGAGAAAGATCAGCTGATTTAGTAAAATAGCTTTTTACTCTACTACTTAAATTCTTAGCCTTACCAATGTAAAGAAGCTTCCTATGCTTATCATAGAACCTATATATCCCTGGCTTATTTGGTAAATCTTTTAACATAGATTGAATATATCATAATTAGCTCGTTCTTGACAACGCATCGCGTCAAGCCCCAATGCTTGGCATTGGGGAAGGATAGCGATCCCGCATATCTTGAGCAAAAACTCTTTTTTGTCTAAGATTAGGGCATATGACAGTTAAACACACTAAGGTTCCCCCCGTTATTCGGACAGTAAATTAGTAATTATGTGAGACATTTTCG
>CAZSGB010000114.1:0-2004 GCA_964606355.1 uncultured Gammaproteobacteria bacterium
AATAATAATCTTAATGCCGCTGGCCAGGGTGCTCAGTATAATGTTAATGTTAATGAAAATACTGTACCTAAAATAATTGGTAAAGTGGTAGCTACTGTTTTAGCTTTTGTCAGTTCTATTTTTATGATGATGATCGTTTTTTCTGGCTTGCAATGGATGACGGCTGGGGGTAATGAAGAAAAAATTACTAAAGCCCGTGGTCGTTTAATGAGTAGTATTATTGGTGTGGGTATTACTGCTGCTGCTTACTTCATAACTTGGTTAATTACTACAACTCTTTTAAATTAATATGAAATCATTCTTTTTAATAATCATCATCTCTGTCTTAATCTTGGTCCCCCTAACCATGTCCCAGGCTGCTTTAAATTTAGGGCAAGACAGCTTTTTAGAGGCCTTAGCCAGTAAAGCTGGCTTCCAAACAACTAGCGTTCAATCTCAGACCTATCTTGATTCTACTATTGGTAAAATGATAGCTGGCATACTCACTTTAATTGGTGTTTCATTTCTAGCTTTAATCATTGTTTCTGGTTTTCAATGGATGACGGCTCAAGGTAATGAAGAGAATGCTAAAAAAGCCAAAAACAGAGTTTTACATGCTACTATAGGTTTACTTATTATTATTTCTTCATACATAATTTCCTTCTTCATTTACAATTCAATTAATTCTTCCATAACTGGCCAAAGTCAAGAGTTTAACCCTGAACCTGGCTTAGAATGTATTAATAATTCTGATTGCAGTAGCAGTTCTGATGGGTCATATTGTAAATACAATGGAGCTACTGGTTATTGCAGTGAATGCTTAGAAGATTCTCATTGTCCAGATCCTAACAAACCAAAATGTTTTATACCATTCTTTGGTAATAATGTTTGCGGAGGATGCTCTAGCGATGCCGATTGCCAAGGTGAAGAATCGTGTGAATGGGGTGAATGTGAACCTTAATATGTTTGAAATCCAAAAAAAAATATTTATTAGCTTATTACTCTTCCTGCTTTTATTTACTAGTTTTCGAGTATTAGCTCAAACTCAACCAGCTACGCCAACAGCTACGCCAAATGGGGCTTTTAATCAAGAGTTAACTAATCAAATACTCAACATTACAAAGGTTGTGAGTGATGAACCTGGTTATATCACTAATACAAGTGATGAAAGATTTTTTGGCGATATTTTGATTAAAATATTTGTGCTTGGATTTAGTTTTCTAGGCGTCTTTTTCATGTTAATTATAATCTATTCTGGTTTTCAATGGATGTTTTCTTCAGGTAATGAAGAAAAGATTACCACTGCTAGGAAAAGAATTACTGGAGCTGTAACTGGACTTGCTTTAATCCTTTGTGCTTTTATCATTGCTTATGCCATCTTCTCATTCTTAACTACTGAATATTTACAAATCCCACCTGATGGACTAGAGGCGCCTCAAGGTTACGGGGAAGTAATTGCTTGTACTGGGGAGGATGGTTCTACTCCACCAGAATGTGCTGATCGAGGTACTAGAATATTCTGTGTTCAAGGTAATTGTGTTGAATGTGTTAATGATAATAATTGCCAAGTTGAACCTTTTAACCAACTGGGTCTCACTCACTGTAATGAAACTTGGCATGTCTGCACTCTACCTGAAGACACTGCTTGTTCAAGTATTAATAATGCTGGTTTATGTATAGCTCGAAGTGACTGCCGCTGGCAACTTGACTCATCTCACCAAACATGGGAACTAGGGTCATGCGTTATAGCTACTAGCTATTCCTGTTCTTCTCAGTGCCCTCAAGCCCAACCATATTGTTTAAATAATAATCAACCAAATGATGCCTACAGTTGTCAAGAATGCCATCCAAATATTGATGAATCATGTGGCTTCTTACGTAACTGCACTCAACCATTTACAGAAGGCGGAGAGGGTGTCTCAGAAGATGATTATTATCTATACATTTGTACTATTTTTGGTTTTTAAATAAAATATATGACAAGTTATATTGTTAATCCCCCTTAATTGGAAACATCTTTACGTT
>CAZSGB010000115.1:0-1951 GCA_964606355.1 uncultured Gammaproteobacteria bacterium
TACTAAGTTTCTAGATGGACTTGATTGCTTAGTTTCTGGTATTACAGTCATTGGTTCTATTATCTTGTTCTGTGTTAGCTTGTATTGGGATGTAGACCAATCAGGAACTTCCATACTTTGTTTAATGCTAGCTGGTAGCACTTTTGGTTTTCTACTCTTTAACTTTAATCCAGCTAGAGTATTCTTAGGTGAGGGGGGAAGTACTTTTTTAGGTTTTATGCTGGGTATTTTAGCTATTATCAGCGGTGCTAAAATAGCTACCGCTTTACTAATAATGGGTATCCCTATCCTTGATGTGGTCTGGGTAATAATTAGGAGAATATTTAAAGAAAAACATTCAGCATTTTTAGCTGATAATAAGCACTTACATTTTAGATTACTTGATATTGGTTTGAGTCAGAGACATGTAGTATTATTACTTTATCTTTTAACTTTAATCTTTGGTTCTATTTCTTTATTTCAAAACACTATGGGTAAAATAATTGTTTTAATTATTTTAGTTTTAGTTATGTTAATTTTAGCTAGTTTAGTAGTTAATAAATACAAAAAAATATATGAAAAAAACATTAATCTTTAGCTTATTATTAATTTCTTTAATTTTAACTGGTTGTATGGGTAATCTATTCTTAAAAGATTTAACTATTAATGATAATGTCTTACGAGTAAAAGTAGTTAAATCAGAGAAAGCTATGATTAAAGGCTTATCTGGTAAAAAGTTATTACCCGAAGATCAAGGTATGCTCTTTGTCTATCAAGATTATGCTCTTCGTAATTTTCATATGAAAGATATGAATTTCCCTATTGATATAATCTGGCTTAAAGATAATCAAATAGTGGGCATTGAACATGAAGTACCTATTTTAGTAGGAAATGTAGTAACTAAGATAGCTTCACGTGAGGAAGTAAACATGGTTTTAGAAGTAAATAGTAAATGGACTCAAACGCATAATTTAAAAATAGGAGATATAATTAGCCTTGACTAATTAATATATTCTGATATAATACGGCTAATGTTAAAAATTATTAATAAATTATATGAAATTTGCAGTTATTAGAACTGGTGGTAAACAATATAAAGTATCACAGTCAGATAAGTTAAAAATAGAGAAATTAGATGTAGAGGCAGGTCAAACTGTAGAGTTTGATGATGTTTTGCTTATTTCGGACGATGATAAAGTAGAAGTTGGTAAACCTATTTTGAAAACTAAAGTAACAGCTAAAGTCTTAGAACAAGGTAAAAGAGATAAAATTAGGGTAGTTAAGTATAAAGCCAAAGTAAGGTATCATAAGGTCTATGGTCATAAACAACCTTACACGGAAGTAGAAATTCAAAAGATATAATATATTAAAAAAGTCCTTAATTCATTTAAAGGCTTTTTTATATCTCTCTTCTATTTTTTAGAGCACTTGATAAAGTGATTTCATCTGCGTATTCGATATCCGAGCCAGAGGGTAAACCCCTCGCTAGTCTCGTTATTTTAATATCTAATGGTTCTAATAATTTTTTTAAATAAATAGCTGTTGATTCACCTTCCATATCTGGGTTTAAACCTAAGATTACTTCTTTAATATTATTCTCTTTTATCCTTTTAACTAAGAGATCAATCGTTAAATCTTCAGGTTTAATACCTTCTAAGTGATTAATAACCCCACCTAAGACATGATATATACCATGATATTCTTTTAAACGTTCAAAAGTATTTAAATCATGACTTTCTGAAACCACGCAAACCATGCTTTGATCTCTACTAGTATCTTGACAGATAAAACAGGGATCAGTTTCTGTTACAGATTGACACTGAGAACAAATAATTAAGTCTTTTTTAGCTTCACGTATACTAGAAGCAAAATCTTCTAAATCAGTTTGAGGTTTCTTAAGAAGCCAAAAAGCTAACCTTGAAGCGGTTTTAGGGCCAATACCTGGTAATTTATCTAATTGATCGATTAATTT
>CAZSGB010000116.1:0-1949 GCA_964606355.1 uncultured Gammaproteobacteria bacterium
AATTGTCGCATATAACTCTTATGAGGAGTCCAGAATGTGGGTGAACTTATTCATTATGTTCCGCGAGCCATAACTTGTGGTGGGGGAGCGGTCAAGATATCAGGAATACGCGATAAGAAGTTACCTGTCTTTACAAAGACTTGAGTTGTCCTATAGACAGCTGTCTCAATAGTACCATGTAAGAGGTTATTGTAAGTAGCTCCTACTTTTTCAGAGAAAAAGACAGTATCCATCCAGACATCTTCTACGGCATAAGTAATATAGTTATTTGTTTTAGAGTCAAAGCTCTCATTTGTTTGAGCTAAAATGCCGTTGAAGATTAGTAATGAATAGACTACTAAGCAAGCGCAAAGTACATAAGTACCAAGTAATAAATGCTTATGACATTTATCAAGATCATACTTGATTTCTTGACATAAACATTCTTTACACTTTTTACATGACTTTTTGAATGATTTCTTAAATTTTTTCATATTTGTTTTTGTTTTTATTATATATAAAAACATACCTGTCTTTAGTATGTTATATACACAGTATAGCATACATTTTATTGAAAGTCAAGACGTTTTATATTTTTTATGCTATAATTTAATTACTAAATATTTATTTTAAAAATATGAATTTAGATAATTACTTTAAAGAAGCGGTAACTAAGAAAGCTTCCGATATCCATTTAATAGTCGGTCAACCAATTACCTTGAGAATCGATGGTAAATTAGTTCCCATTAAAGGTACTGAATTATCTAAGTCAGAAGCGGAGAAAACTATTTTAAGCATCTTAACGCCCTTACAAAAGGAGAAATTTGCTGAGTTAAAAGATTTAGATTTTTCATATGAGATTAATAATGGTTCACGTTTTAGGGTAAATATCTTTATTGAAAAAGATAATTATTCATTAGCTGCTCGTATTATTAGTTCTAGGATTCCTACCATGGATGATATTGATATGCCACAAGTTGTTTATGAAATGACTAGGACTCATCAAGGTTTAATCTTAATAACCGGTCCAACTGGTTGTGGTAAATCAACTTCTTTGGCTGCTATGATTAATTTAATAAATAATGAAAAAGTAGCTAACATAATTACCTTAGAAGATCCAGTTGAATTTATTTTTAAATCAGATAAAAGTATTGTTAGACAAAGACAGCTTGGTACTGATATGGTTACTTTTGCTTCTGCTTTAAAACACGTTTTAAGACAAGATCCAGATGTTATTATGGTTGGTGAGATGAGAGACTTAGAAACTATTGCTGCTACCTTAACTCTTGCTGAAACTGGTCACTTAGTATTAGCTACCTTACATACGCATAACGCTGGGCAGACTATTGATCGTATTGTTGATGTTTTTCCACCCTATCAACAAAACCAAATTAGATTACAACTTTCTATGTCTTTAAATGGTATTGTTAGTCAACAACTTTTACCAAAAATTGGTGGCGGGAGAATAGCAGCTCGTGAGATCTTAATTAATACACCTGCTATTTCAAATATAATTAGAGAGAATAAGATACCTCAGATTAAAACAGCTATTCAAACTAGTGCTGATGAAGGCATGGTTACTTTAGAACAAGATTTAACTAGACTTTTAAAAGATAAAATAATTGAAAAAGAAACTGCTGAATATTATACCTCTAATTTACCTAAGATATAATATAAAAAAAATTGTTATTTAATTATTAAGTAACGATTTTTTATTTGGTGCAGAAATATTAACCTTTGTGCGAACCTTTTTCCAATCGCGGAGCGATTGATCTTCGCACGCGCCGAGCGCGTGGTGGCCTGAAACCCAATCGTACGCGCGGAGCGCGTGCCAACGCCAACCCTGCGCGCCTCACACGCTCCCTCCGGTCGCGTGTACAAAACAAAAATTTCCTTACCAATCCATTTTCGGCAGAGAGATCCGCTATGAGAAAAAGTCAATCATTTTTCTGTGGATAAACATATACTGT
>CAZSGB010000117.1:0-1912 GCA_964606355.1 uncultured Gammaproteobacteria bacterium
GTAAGGATTTTCTTGATAATTGTTTAGAAAAATTTAAAGCAACACCAATTTTTTGCCCAACTTTAACTTGAGCACTAGGTATAGATATCTTCTTACTATCAACAGTAATATGACCATGATTAACTAATTGTCTAGCACTATCACGTGAGATAGCAAAACCTAATCTATATACTAAATTATCAAGTCTAAGCTCAAGTAATTGTAATAAATTTTCAGAAACTTCACCTGGCATTTGAGCTGCTTTATCAAAATATAATTTAAATTGTTTTTCTAATATTCTATATATTCTCTTAGCTTTTTGCTTTTCTCTAAGTTGAGTACCAAAACCAGATAATCTTCTTTTACCTTTTTTAGCTTGTGGACCATGAACACCAGGTGGATAATCACGTTTTATCATAGGACACTTAGGAGAAAAACATTTATCACCTTTTAAAAATAGCTTAACGCCTTCACGCCTACATTGTTTACATTTTGGATCTAAATTCCTAGCCATATATTTAAATTCTTCTTACTTTTTTAGAACGACAACCATTATGTGGAATAGGTGTCATATCCTTAATACTAACAACTTGTAAGCCATTAGCATGTAAAGCTCTAATTGCACCTTCTCTACCAGAACCAATGCCTTTAACAAAAACATCAACTTCCTTCATACCTACCTCTTGAATTTTTTCAATTACATTTTTAACAATAGTGGAAGCAGCATAAGGTGTAGCTTTTTTAGCACCTTTAAAACCAGAAGCACCGGCTGATGATTGAGCCACTGTATTTCCTGATTGATCAGTAATAGTTACAATCGTATTATTATATGTAGCTTGAACATATACATGCCCACGCTTAATACTTTTTTTAACTTTTTTCTTACCTTTTTTTACCATAAATATTAAAATTTAAGTCTTTTGAGCAGCTGAGGCTCTCCCACTGCCCATAGTTTTTCTAACATTACCACGAACAGTTCTTGAATTAGTCTTAGTTCTCTGTCCTCTAACTGGTAAACCCTTAGTGTGTCGACTGCCACGATATGATTTAATTTCTTTTAATCTTTTAATATTTGAAAGTTTTTCTCTGCGTAAATCACCTTCAACTTTATAATTTTTTTCAATTAAAATCCTTAATTTATTTATTTCATTTTCTTTTAAATCTTTAACTCTAATATCGCTACTAATTTGGGTTTCATTTAAAATTTTATTTGCTTGTTTAAAACCAATACCATAAATAGCTGTTAAACCAGCTTCAATTCTTTTTTCGTTTGGTAATGTTATACCGGCTATTCTAACTGCCATAATATTATATGATTAACCTTGTCTTTGTTTATGCTTAGGATTTTTACAAATACAATAAACACGACCTTTGCGTCTTATAACTTTACAATCTTTACAAATTTTTTTAACTGAAGCACGAACCTTCATATTTATGAAATATTTGTAATTATTTAAGGATTTTTGTTTTACATTCTGTAAGTAATACGACCCTTAGATAAATCATATGGACTCATTTCGACTCTAACTTTATCCCCAGGTAAAAGACGTATTTTGTACATTCTCATCTTACCTGATAAATGAGCTAGGATTTCTTGTCCATTTTCCAGCCTGACTTTAAAGCTAGCAGCTGGCAGCAATTCATCTATAGTACCAATTACTTCAATGAATCCCTTTTTATTAGTTTTTGGTGTATTTTCTTCCATTTATTACCAAATTGGTATTAAAAAAGAAACTCTTGATAAAATTCTGTCACGGGTCTAACTAGAACTCGAATTTTACTAGAATTTTCCTAATATTCAAGGAAATATTTAATTTTTTTATTAATTTCACAAGTAGTAAGAATTTTACACTAATTATAAAATATGTCAAGATCATCAGGTAATGTCTACATACATATGGCGGTTTTCCAAGATAATAGTTATCATGGATAA
>CAZSGB010000118.1:0-1908 GCA_964606355.1 uncultured Gammaproteobacteria bacterium
CCCAAGTTTAATGACTTGAGGGCAAAACCGCCATATGTCCTTGCACATTACCACAGAGACTTGACTAGGTTAAGCTTTTATGCTAATCTAGATATGCTAAATTTTAAGTAATTAATAGTAAATATGGAAAGTTATTACTTAGAATAGAAGATTGATTTACATGATTATTGTTAGAGATAGATGCAATTATATTAACCTTAATTACTCATATAGTGGGTAAAATAGAACTCAAAATAACATTATCCTTCGGGATATTAGATTTTTGCATGTAAAAATCATTTCTTTTATTTGTAATAACCTCCTTGTTTATTTAAAGGAATAAATATATGGAAGGTATTGTTTTAGTTATTGTCTTAGTCGCGGGTTTAGCTTCAGGTGGTTTTGTTGGCTATTACTTTCGTAAGTTATTTGCTGCTCGTGATGTTAATTCTGCTGAACGTAAAGCCGAAGAATTGGTTAATGAAGCTAAAGACAAACAAAAAGAAATACTCTTAGAAGCTAAAGATAAGGCTTTAAAAGCTTTAGATGAAGCTAAGAAAGAAGCTCAGGAACGTAGACAAGAGATACAACATCAACAAAGTAGAATGGAGCAAAGAGAAGCTGCTTTTGACAAGAAACTTTTAAGTTTAGAAACTAAAGAGGAAGAACTAAGTGAAAAAGTAGCTAAACTTGATGAAATTAAAGCTGAAGTAATGAAGATAAAGGAAATTCAGCTTGAAAAATTAGAAAAGATTGCTAAGTTAAGTCAAGAAGAAGCTAAGAATGTACTTTTAGAAAATGTGGAGAACAAAATTAAAGAAGACTTAGTAGAAAGAGTTAGAAAATTAGAAGCAGAATCTTCTGAGGTCATGGAGTCTCGAGCTAAGGACCTTTTAACTACAGTTATTCAAAGATGTGCTTCATCTCATGCTACTGAAACTACTACGACCGTAGTTACTTTGCCTAACGATGAAATGAAAGGCAGGATTATTGGTCGTGAAGGTAGGAATATTAAAGCCATTGAACAATTAACTGGCGTTGAAATTGTAGTTGATGATACGCCAGAAGCTATCTTAGTTAGTGGCTTTTCACCCATTAGAAGACACTTAGCCAAAAGAACTTTGGATAAATTAATTTCTGATGGACGTATTCATCCTGGGCGTATTGAAGCCGTGGTCGAAGAAGCTAAAAAAGAATTAGCCTTAGATATCAAAGAAGCTGGTGAAGTTGCAGCTCGTAAAATGGGTATTGCTGGACTTGATCCTAAATTAATTCAATTACTTGGACGTTTAAAGTACAGAACTAGTTATGGTCAAAATCAGTTACAACATTCATTAGAAGTCGCTCAATTATCTGGACTCTTAGCTGAAGAATTAGGAGCTAATGTTGCGGTTGCTAAAAAAGGTGGTTTACTCCATGATATTGGTAAAGCAGTTGATCACGAAGTTCAAGGTGGTCACCCTCAAATTGGTTATGATATTTTGAAGAAATTTGGTTTACCTGAAGAAGTAGCTTACATTTGTATTGCTCATCACGAAGATAATCCAAAGACTTTAGAAGGTATTATTGTTCAAGTTGCTGATGCTATTTCCGGATCCAGAGAAGGTGCTAGAAAAGATACTTATGAAGACTATATTCAACGTTTAGATGAATTAGAAGGCTTGGCTACATCATTCGAAGGCGTAGAAAAAGCCTATGCTATTCAAGCCGGACGAGAGGTGAGAGTCTTTGTTACTCCAGAAAGTGTTGATGATTGGCAAGCTACTAAGTTAGCACGTGATATTGCTGATCGGATTGAAGAAGAATTAAAATACCCTGGTGAAATTAAGGTAAATGTTATCCGGGAAAAACGTATTCTAGAATACGCTAGATAAAATATATATGACAAGTTATATTGTTAATCCCCCTTAATTGGAAACATCTTTACGT
>CAZSGB010000119.1:0-1902 GCA_964606355.1 uncultured Gammaproteobacteria bacterium
TTATGATAATTACTTATCTTATCATAATGTTGCATTAGATTCTTGAAACTAATTAACAATAATAAAATCTATAATCAAACCTATTATTAAAACTAATAATGATAAAATAAAAACAAACAATGAATTCCATCTAGCTTTAGATGTTAAAGAAGTTTCTACTAAGTATTTTATTCTAGCTTTTTGTTCTTGATCAATATCTTTAATTCTTTCTACTTCTTCAACTAATTTATTATCTTTTACTAATTTAGCTCTCTTATTCTGAATACTGAAACGATGATAGAAATATATAATGAAACCAAGAGTACCAATATACCAAGTTAGCCTAACCCAACTAGGATAATAATAATCTAAAAATAAAATAATACGATAAGCGAATGTAGCAATAATACCTGACCAGAAAAAGAATAATCTAATTGGTTTAGGATTTGTTTTAATAAATTCCATTAATTCAAGATTAAAATATTATAATTTAAAATTATAGCAAAGCTCACCCAAATTAAATATGGAATAAACAAATAACTAGCCTCTTTATTAATATTCCAGAATTTAAAAATTAAAGCAATAATTAAAAACCAAAGTAATAAAATGATTACTAAAGCTATAGCTGGACTATGTAAGCCAAAAAATATTGGTGTCCAAATTGCATTTAAAAATAAATGAACCCAGTAAATACCCATAGCTTCACGAACAGCATAATGTTCGTCTATTTTCTGCCAAATTAAATAACAAGCTAAACCCATAAAAAGATACAAAGTAATCCAAACCGGAGCAAATAAATAATTGGGTGGACTAAAAAATGGCTTCTCTAAGAGAGAATACCAATCATCTATATAACTCCTAGTAAAAAATGAGCCTAAAAACCCGGCAAGCAAAGGTAAAGCAAAACAAATTATTAAACGAATTACTTTTTTCATATATTTTATATTAATGTTTTTTTAATTAACTCTTTTAATTTATTTATTATTTGTTCTAAAATATATAGACAATATGAACCAGTTTCAGGATGAGCATAAATTATTAAATTCTTCATAACCTTAGTATATTAATTGCTGCGCTTCAGCTATTAATCTTCTAGCTAAAGGTAAATTAATTCTAAATTTCTTAGATAATTGATTAGGCTTATATTTAGCTAAATCAGAAGTTAAGACTAAATTTTCTTCCCTAAACCTTTTATTCAAATATTTATTTAATGATAATAATACAGTTACTGGATACAATTTTTTAGATTCAATGTAATGCTCTAAATTATTTATATTATTTGGATAACGCCAAGCTATAATTCTAAGTCCTACACATTTAGCATAATGAATAGCTTCTGAAGTACACCTAGTATTAGTTAAGAGAATAGCTTTAGTAAAATTATGTTTATCCTTTAAATCTAAGAATCTTGCATAAGTATAGAGAGCAACTTTAAGATCTGAAGCTTGTCCCGTATCCCGGTGATATTTACATTCAATCATAAATTTTTGATTATTTCTTTCTGCTACAATATCTACTTCATGTTCATTGCATCTACCCATAATAAACTGATTATACTTAGTCTCGTAACCATGGTGTCTTAATACTGAAGACATATATCTTTCAAAGAAGTAGCCATCTGGACCAAGCTCCATAATAGCTCTTTTTAAACTGTATTTAGCAGCAAAAACTTGATTCTTTTTTTTAAGAATCTTTTGAGTTTTTTGATAAATAGTATCAGATAAAATATTTGGCTTAAGATCCTGATATATCTGACTACCTATTTCTCGAGCTTCATTTGGTGTTAGACCTACTCTTTGTAAAGTATTTTCGTATTGTTTACGATTGAACTTTACTCTGTCACCTGAGGCTTTAGTAATATACATATTAGGGATGTGTGAATTAATTATGTGTAAAGATATTTAAAATATTCGCTAAGATATT
>CAZSGB010000120.1:0-1888 GCA_964606355.1 uncultured Gammaproteobacteria bacterium
ATGCTTTAAGGTCGGCGTTAACTCTGCACAATAAGGACAACTAAAACTTTCAAAAACAATAATTGTCACTTTAGGACTCAAAGAACCAAGCCAAGGGTCTGAACTTAAAATTAAAGGATTCTCTAAAATTAATTGCTCTTCATCTTGATTTAAATATTTATCATTTTTATTAATTTCTTGCTTTATTAAAACAAATCTTACTCCTATAAGTAAGACGAAGAAAATAAGTAAAAACTCTAAAAGTAATAGTGTTTTATTTTGTTTTAACATTTTGTTATGGTAAGTCTAGGCTATAGACATTATTATCAGAATTAGTGAAATAAAGAGTTGTTTCATCAGGTGATAACATTACATTTTGTGCTTGAAAACCCGTTTCACTGTCAGGGACAGCTAAAAGAGAAAAAGTATCAGTTTCTAAGTTAATTAAATAAAAATCATCAGGGACATTAGCTGCCAGTTCTGGATACCAACCACTGCCCGTTGGCAGATCTCTTGGGACAGCGCAATAAGCTGAAGTACCTAAACTATTAACAGTACATTTATGTGACCAGGTATTTAATTGTAGATTCTTGTTATTCAAACCAATATTATTACCCTGCGCCTCTACTATCCAAAGCTGAGGCTTAAAGCTAGTAGCTGAACTATAGACAGAGTAAAGCATTTCTTCACCACTAGGCGTCCACTGCCCCTCAAAACCCCGGCCTTCTGGCACAAACGATCTGAAGTTTTCTTGATTTTGACCAATAAAAACTATTTCCTGCCGATCAGCATCATAACTATCCCTAAACGTTGCTATTACCTGATTATTTGGTGAAAAAGCTACTTGAACGTCATTTTCTCTGTCACCTATTTGTTCAATGAATTCAATGTTAGCTCCATTAGCATTAGCTGTGACTAGCCAATTACTTTCTTTAGTAGTACCAATTATTTCAGCTGCTAGCTCATTACCTGTGGCAGAAAAAGAAAATTCTTTCATTTCTTTAGGTAAAGTAATCTGTCTTTTATCTTGGAAATTATATAATATATTGGCTCCATCAGGATATTAAAGAATAGCTTTAGTACCTGCTTTATCCCAAGTAACATTTTCTACTTGATAAAAAACTTTATCTGAATATTCAACAATTTGACCATTACTCAAACGTTTTAAGAATTTGCCTGAAGCTTGATCATAATAGACTAAGCCATCACTTGAAGCTTTAGCCCCTTTAGCTTGACTAAAGGTATCTCTAGTAACTTCAGTTAAGCCGCCACTGGCTATTTTACTAGGAGTTAAGCCTTTAAATTGACTTTCTGTATCTACTAAACCTTGATCACTAGGCCGAGTAATTACTTGAGGTAACTGACCTGGTTCCAGGATAGTTTCTGAGGGAATATATGTAGCCGGTGTTTCAGTTATTTCTGATTTAAAAAAGAAGAGATATAGTAAATAACTCAAAGAGATAACTACGAGTAGTAGAATAAAGCCTGCTAATATTTTTTTCCAAGGTATATTCATATATTATTTACATTCCCAGCCAACAAAATTCCCAACCTCTGCAAACCCATTCACAACCCATATCAAACTGCTTACATCATTAGGATTATTATCCCTCCAATCAATACCCTGCCCAAGATCTATAATACACTGTTTTCCCTCTGCACACTCAGTGCCTATCTTTCTAGGATAACTATGATACTGATAATCGGAACCATATAAAAGATTACGTTTAAAAAAATGACCTATATAGATACCCCCACAATTAAAATGATAATATTGAACAAACGGAGTATAATAACTATATTTTTTTGATAGATCATACTTCTTACTAATATTATCAAAAGTTAAAGATAATTCATCCGCACAAAATGGTATAAGATTATTACCCTCCCAGAGATCCTCTGGTATGTC
>CAZSGB010000121.1:0-1843 GCA_964606355.1 uncultured Gammaproteobacteria bacterium
TTTAGAAATTTATGCAAATCAAATAGGTTACGCACTTAATAATTTATTTTTGTAATTTTCACTTAAAATATGATCATTAACTGCCCATAAGAAAATAACTTTTTTCTCAATTCTTTCAATAGTCTCACTTAAATATAATTCTTTTATTATCCTTAAAGCCTTTAATTGATCACTAAACTTTGGAATAAATATATTCTTGATATAATCTAATAATATTTTAGATAAATTCTTCTCTATTTTTAATCTACCTTTGAGATATTTCATAAACACCTCGTCAGGAGTGATGCCAATAGTATTAGCTAAGAATACTTTACTGAAGATCTCTGGATTATTAGCTATTAAACAAATAGCTATGGCCCCGCCAAATGAATGACCAAGTAAAATAATATTATTTAAATTCAATTTCTTAATGAACTCTTTAACTACCAAAACATAATCTTTAAATTGCCAATTACCAATGAACTGATCCGATTTACCATCGCCCGGTGTATCAATAATATATAGCTTATAATTTTCTGCTAATAGCTCACCTATCTTACGATTCATCTCTGCTGTTACTGCCCAACCTGGAATATATAACAAAGGAACACCATGACCACCGGTTAAATAATGTATTCTAAGACCTCTGAGCTCAATAAATTTGCTTTTAAGTTTCATTACAAATATTTCTTTAAACCTTTTTTAGCAAGTAACTCTACTATTTTTTTAACATCTTGAGCTTTATCCCTATGACAAATTAAACTAGCTTTATTTGTTTCAATAATAATGGAATCATGTATACCTATGGTACTGACTATTTTTTTAGTAAAGTTAAATATTAAATTGCCATAACTATCTATTTGTAAACATTCACCTTGAGTAATATTATCAATAGTATTCTTTGATAACATTTGATAAATGGTTTGCCAATGTCCAATATCTGACCAACCAATATTAATTGGCAGAGAAATTAAATTATCAGCTTTCTCCATGATACCATAATCAATACTAATTGGTTTAATCTTTTTAAATTCTTTATTTAATAAACTTGGTTTATTTTTTATTTTAATCAAAATTTTATACTGAACAAATAAGTTATTCTTATAACTATTTAACAAAGTATCAGCTCTAAAAACAAAATAAGCCGGATTCCATAAATATTTTTTATTATTCAAATAACGTTTAGCTGTATTTAAATTTGGTTTTTCCGTAAATGAATCTACTTTATATATTTTATTTTTACCAAATTTTTTAAATTTATTTGTTAATTTAATATAACCATAACCAGTTTCAGGATAAGTAGGTTTAACACTTAGTAATAATATATTTAAAGGATTTTCTTTAACTATTTTTTCAGCAAGCTTTAATAATTTAATAAATTTCTTTTCTTGTTTAATATAGTGATCACTATTTATAGTCACAATTATTTCTTCAGGATTTTTATTAGCTATAAAAGCTGTAGCTAAACCAATAGCCGCAGCTGTATTTCTTCGAACTGGTTCAACTATTAATTGTTTATCACTAAGCTTAGGTAATTGCTTTTTAATATGCGACACGTGATCTTTAGAAGTTGCAATAAAAATATCAGAAGGTCGGTAACCTAATCTAATTCTATTATATGTTTTTTGTAATAGAGTTTCATTACCAATTAATGGCATTAAATGTTTTGGTAATTTTTGACTAGATAATGGCCATAATCTTTTACCAAAACCTCCGGCTAATATTAATATCTTCATAATTTTTATAATATATCATTTAAGATGATTTTACCAAACCAAGCAAGTCTTGTAAACCAACGGCTCTATGTCACTGCACAAGATGAGATACCTTTCGGACACCCCTAATTTTAACAAATCTGTTAAGA
>CAZSGB010000122.1:0-1813 GCA_964606355.1 uncultured Gammaproteobacteria bacterium
ATAATCTATGATTAAAAGATCAAGCCCATGTTCTAACTTTAAACGTCTAGCTTTAGTTCTAATTTCCATGATATTGGAATTAGCTGAATCATCAATATATATTTTAGCTTCAGATAAAACACCCATAGCTTGACCAATACGTGGGAAGTCTCCATCTTCTTCTTTGTCGGATAAGTTACCAGTTCTCATCTTCCATAAATCAACCCCAGCTTCTGAGCAGAGTAATCTATCAACTAATTGTTCTTTACTCATTTCTAAACTAAAAAGACCAACGGCTGTTTTTTCTCGAATGGCTACTTGCCGAGCAATATCTAAAGCTAGTGAAGTTTTACCGACTGAAGGACGAGCGGCTAAAATGATGAGATCAGATTTTTGAAGTCCAGCTAATTTATTATCTAATTCATAAAAACCAGTCCGAAGACCTCTTAATTTGCCTTTGTCTTTATGTAATTCATCAATTCTATCAAAAGCTTCAGTTAAAATATTTTTAATTGGTATGAAGTTTTGTTTAAGATATTTTTGAGAAATGGTAAATAGTTTTTGTTCAGCTTCATCTAAGACTTTATCAATATCATCAGTATCACCATAGGATAATTCATTAATTTCCGTGGAAGCTTTTAAAAGCCTTCTTAAGGTAGCTTTTTTTTGAACTATTTTAGCATAGGAAAGAACATGAGAAGCGGTTGGTACACTGTTAGCTAAAGTAGCAAGATAGGCTTGACCACCAATGTTATCAATCTGTTTTTTTTCTTCTAAGCGATTAGCCAAGGAAAGGATATCAATGGGTTCATGTTTTTCATACAATTCATACATTGACTCTAAAATCATTTTATGACTATCTTTGTAAAAATCTTCAGGACGTATGGTATCAGCTACTTTAGTAATTGCTTCTTTATCAATTAAAAGACAACCTAAAACTGACTGTTCAGCCTCAATATTTTGAGGCGGTATTTTGTTTAACCCTTCTGTCATAAGTAGAAGTATCTTAACATAAAAAGTAGTTAGTCGTAAACCTTTTATTTTAAACAGATTTTCCACTTTATTTATCAACAAAACATAACGGTATTTAACCGTTAAATCTGGTCCGCGCAGAGGGATTTGAACCCCCGACCATCTGCTTAAAAGGCAGTTGCTCTACCAGGCTGAGCTATGCGCGCATATAAAATAACGTTCGTATTATAAATACAAATAAAGAATATGTCAAGGATAATATTTATTATCTAGCTATTTTTGTTAATAAAAAATCTCCCAATCGGAGACACGCTTATATTAACGATCTTTTTATATTTAACAAGATTCTGTATATATTACATTTTTTCTTCTTATTTCATCATGGCTAACTACTTTAAGCCATACGTAAAGACTTCCATCGTTCTTCTCTACCATTGCAATTCTTCTTTTTCCATCCAATCGAACCTCCCAAAGATCATCTCCATACTGATTTTTTACATTTTGTAACTTAGTTTTACCAAGCGATGGATAATTTGGATCAATCTCCATGAAACGTTTTTGTTTGTAAAATAATTTTTGAGTTTTTGAATCACTATTTTCTATTTCATTTTCAAGCGATTCTACAATTACAACCGCACATTTATTGTCTAAGCTCATAAAACAACATCAGCCATAACAGAAATTTCTTTTCTCAACTGATCATTTATAATCTCGGACTCTGTAGCAGCACCATCATCTATAAGAAGCGCTAAGTCAGGATCAATAATTTCACCATTATTATCGGTCAAAATCCATGGCTGCTGTGAGTGTGATATGTTTTCCAAATCAGATGATAATAAACGCCCATACCTATCCAACATAC
>CAZSGB010000123.1:0-1806 GCA_964606355.1 uncultured Gammaproteobacteria bacterium
TAGGGAGAAGCTATCTCCCAAATAATTATAGCTAATAACTATATACATGAAAAAATTTATAAAATGGGCGCCTCGCATTCTCTCTATTATCTTTATTGCTTTCATTAGTCTATTTGCTTTAGATATGTTTAGTACAGAATATAAATGGTGGGAAATGATAATTGGGTTTTTAATGCATATGATACCCAATCTTATTTTAATCTTTTTCTTAGTTGTTGCTTGGAAGAAACCTTTATTTGGTGGTCTTACTTATTTATTGATAAGTCTTGCCTTCTTTATAATGTTTGATGGTTACGAACAAATTACCACGTTCTTATTTATCTGTTTACCAGTTTTAATAATCGGTATTTTATTTATTCTAGATTATGAACTTCAAAAAAGGGAGGTGAAATTATGAGTTTACTTAATTGGACAAATTCAGGCCTTTCAAAAATGACTTGGTATGATATGGGTTTAGTAAAGCTTACAGTCTTTGCTTTTACTTTAATGCTCGTTAAGTTATAGCCTAGTCTTTTAATTCTAGATTGGTATTAGTACCTATTAATCGCTTTACTAGCCATGTTAAAACCGTGGTCTAAATTATTTAAGAAATAAATTATGCTTTTTAGAAAAAAAGAAATGACTCCCTCTTCAAGTGAAGTAAATTTCCAGCATGAAATTGAAATGCTAAAAAAAGAGTTAAAAATGAAATATTTAATATTTTGAATGAAAATAGAAGAGGTGAACCTCTTAGCTTTGTTAGATACAAAAGATTAATTGAAATTTTTTTAGACAAAGGCCTCTTAGCTGGTGACCCTGAAAGAGAGAATCTTTTTGAAAAGGTTAAAGCTCTAAATCCTGAAATGTATCAAAAAATTATAAATCAAATAAACCATACTCCTAATCAAAAAAACTCCAGTGCGCTGCTTTCGAAGTAGCAATTTTCATTTTCAGAAAAAGTCACTTCACGCACTGGAGGTTATTCATTATTTTGTATAATAGTCAGTCACCCTCTGAAAATGCATCATTTCAGGAGGCTGGCTATTACTTAAAAATACTTGAGCTTCAAAGACTTCTTCAATCCAAATATCTTCAACTGAATCAAAGAAACCAGCTCCTAATGATTCAAGAAAAACACCAAAACCACCTCCTAGGGTATTATAGACAACTACCCTAACAAGGATCCATTGATTCTCAGGAATAATAGTCCCCGTTTCGGCTTTATTTTTACCTGAACCAATATACCCATCACCGTAGTAATAGGTAGTTCTTTCAAGATTGGTGACATCAAAGCCAATAGCTCTGGCTGGCCCGTTGATCACCCAGATAGCTGAACCTTGTAAGGTATTTGGTATAAACCAAACATCTACATTGCCAAGCATATCTTGATCTGGGCTAACGTGCCAGACCTCATCTTGATTTGAGTCATCAACTGATATTTTGTTAACTGCTTCACAGCTAACTAATATCAATATCAAGGTTAATAACATTGTATATCTCATTCATTACCTCCTAATTATTTCACCAAAAAATGTTCCTCAAAATAAGGAACATTTTTTTGATATAAAACGAACATGGAGAACTTGTCTCCAAATTACTACTCACCAGCGTAAAACACCATTTCAAAAGAAATAATGTCTTAGCTTGTGGCTACTTGTTTGGGCTAGGAGGGAGACCCTCACTTGGCCGCTGGTAAGCAGAAATTTAGAAACAAATATATTTTCAAATAGAGTATAATATATTATCAAATAATTACTATTTTGTCAAGGCAATGTGGTAATGTGTCGTAGCCACATGATAATGTCATAGTACAGCCAAATAGAAATG
>CAZSGB010000124.1:0-1732 GCA_964606355.1 uncultured Gammaproteobacteria bacterium
GCAACAATAAAAAAATGATAAATTTTACACATAATTAATTCACACATCCCGCATATGCCTAAAACAAGAAAACAAAAGGAAGAAGAAGTAAAGAAATTAACTGATAACTTAAATAATTCAAAATCAGTAGTTTTTACATCTTCTAAGGGGTTGAGCGTAGCAGATAGTCAAGATTTAAGAAGAAGTTTAAGAGCTGAAAAGGTTAATTTTCAATCTTCCAAGAAAACCTTTCTTAAAGAAGCTTTAAAACAAGCAAGATTTAATGAAGTTGAAATGACTGATTGGCAGGGGAGTATAGCTGTAGCCTTTGGTACCGAAGATGAAGTTGCTCCAGCTAAGATATTAAATAACTTTGCTAAGAAACATGAACAATTAGAAATTAAAGTCGGTTTTCTAGAAAAGGAATTAATTAGCTTAGAAAAGATTAAAGAGTTAGCTCTATTACCATCTAGAATTGAACTCATCGCTAAAACTGTTGGTACTATTAAAGCGCCTATCTCTGGCTTGGTTAATGTCTTAAGTGGTAATATACGTAACTTAGTAAATGTTTTGAATGCTTTAAAAGAGACCAAAAATTAATATATTAATAATTTAATTTAAAACATATGTCAGATGAAGTAAAACCAAAAGCTCCTAAGGAAGAACCTAAGGAAGCTAAAGAAGAAGTAAAAGAAGTATCAGTACCAAGTAAATTTAAATCAATCGTTGAAGAGATTGAAAAAATGTCAGTACTTGATCTTTCTGAATTAGTAAAACTTTTAGAAGAAAAATTTGGTGTTAGTGCAGCCGCTCCTATGGCTGTAGCTCAAGCTCCTGGTGTGGTTGCTGAAGCTCAAGAAGAAAAAAGTAGCTTTAGTGTAGAACTTACAGGCACTGGTGCTAATAAAATTTCAGTTATTAAAGCTGTTCGAGAAGTTACTGAACTTGGCTTAAAAGAAGCTAAAGATTTAGTCGATGGTGCTCCTAAAATGGTTAAGGAAGGTCTAAAGAAAGAAGAAGCTGAAGAAATGAAAAAGAAATTAGAAGCTGCTGGGGCGACTGTTACTTTAAAGTAAAATTTGAAGATACAAAAAACTCGTTTTAAGAACGAGTTTTTTGATTATAATAAATATTTATTCAGCACAATCAAATAACATTTCTTTGGGAAAATCATATTCAGCTAAGCTACAAGAAATGTCATCATTACCTTCATGAACTATTTGCCACTGAGAATTAATTTTAGTAGCTAAGAATAGTCCGCCCGGAGCTCCAATTTCAAAGATAACGCTACCTCTTACATGATTTTCAATTTCTTGATCAATATTAATATTTAAGGTATCAGCAAATTGAGGATATTTTTCTGTAAATATATTTTTAATAATCTTCTCACTTGATTCTTCAATAATTAAACCAGTACAACGCCAGTTAATTTCAGCTTTTTTAGTTTCAGCATCGACTACGCAAGCTGGATTACAACCTGGGGGTATAGTTTTGAGCTTAACATCGAACCACCAGGTATTACTGTTTTCATTAAAATTTCCTTTTGAAGTAATTGTTTCACCTTCCGTTAAGTAGTTTTCTCTAGCTATAATTTCAGCTTTATTTACTGTTAAATTAGCTTCACTAATTGGTTTAGTCTCAATCGTTTTTAGACAACCTGTTAAAAACAAAGTTAAGATAATTAGGGTAGTAATAATAAGTTTTTTTAGACATACTTTTAGTTTATTTAAAATTTATTATTTTACTATTCAAC
>CAZSGB010000125.1:0-1720 GCA_964606355.1 uncultured Gammaproteobacteria bacterium
TGGAATCTACGGTTGATCGAATTCCTGGGACAAGAGAGGCCATAAAAAATCCCGAGAAAGTTGAGGAAGTAAAAGAGAAAGTTGACGAATCGGAGTTAATTGGAAAGAAGCCGGAAGACGAATTGGAACTAAACCAATAATACTAAGCCCGCCCGCCAAAAATCCGAAAAGAGTCCGCCGCGCATTCCTCCCGCACCCTCCTGCGCGGCGGAGATCCGAACCCCGCCGTTTTAAAAAAATCAGTCGGGACAAAGCAAATCCTTTTCTCCCGCAAAAAATGCTTTGCTTTGCCCCGTCCGCATTAGGTCTTGCGTTTCCCCGCACTTCTGCTTTGCAGAAGCACCACGCCTCGCGTGGTAGCGCGTAGCGCGCGGGGAACACTGAAGTTCATCACGAATTTTTGATAAAGTAAGTTCGAGTGAAGTTGTAAAGACACTCCAGCCGTGGTGGCGGAACTGGTAGACGCGCTGGACTTAAAATCCAGTGGGCGCAAGTCCATGAGAGTTCGAGTCTCTCCCGCGGCACCAAAAACGACTTATTATTTAATTAATAGGTTGTTTTTATTTGACAGCTTTAGTGAATATGATAGAGTAGAGATATACAGGAGACGGCTCAGAACACAGCGCCGTCGTATAGATACTTAATAATAGCTTGATTAAGCTAAAAATAAAAATAAAAACCCTGCGCCGTCGCATTATATAACTAAAAACAAAAACTTAATTTAGTGTTAATTCAATTAATATGTCTAAATTTAGTATAAAAAATGGGATTTTTAGAAAATTTATGAAATTTATTAAACAACTCATAAATAATCATTCTGTTTATGGCTTATAATTCTAAAAAATATAAGTCATTTTTTTACTTTTTAAAATCTAGGTATTATTTTAATAAAATGATTAAAGATATTAATACTAATTTAAATAAACCAAAAACCGCATCAACTAAAGTTTTTGCGGAATTTGGCGAAAAGCGATTTTGATGCTTAAGTCTTACGACTTAAGCCTCGATTAGTATTATATAAAATATATGGGTCTTGTCAAGCTTGTCTGACTTAAATAGGGTTACTTTAACAATTAATAGGTCATATTACATGACCAAATAGAAAGGCGATAAATATGGACGTTAATAAAGTAATATTATTGGGTAGATTGGTTAAAGATCCAGTTAGAAAAGAATTACCTTCAGGTCAAGAAATATCAGTTTTTTCTTTGGCTACTAACTATCTTTATAAAGATGAAAAAAATCAGAAAAAAGAGAGTGTTGAATTCCATAGTATAATACTGTGGGGCAGACTAGCTGAAGTTTCTAATGAATACTTAACCAAAGGTAGTAAAGTATATGTAGAAGGTAGATTAAAAACCAGAACTTGGGAAGATGAGAATAAAGAGAAGCATTACAAAACAGAAGTTGTAGTTAATCACATGAATATGTTAGGTGGTGGTACAAAGAAAGAAGAAGAAAATCAAGATGAACTGGCTGAAGAAGAAATTACCGTTGAAGAAGTACCAATGGAAAAAAGTAAATAAGCAATTTATCGGTTATATATATAATGATAAGTTGATCATTGAAAAGCCCAGAGAGAGTTAACTTACTTTGACCCTGAGTAAGGTGTCTCTCTCTGGCTTTAGGAGGGTAATCATTAAATCTATATATTAAGTTTTAATTTAAATATATGACAAGTTATATTGTTAATCCCCCTTAATTGGAAACATCTTTACGT
>CAZSGB010000126.1:0-1610 GCA_964606355.1 uncultured Gammaproteobacteria bacterium
GTAGGTATGACATTTCTATTTGGCTGTACTATGACATTATCATGTGGCTACGACATAAAACACAAGCATATTGACAAAGAGTATTAGAAATAGTATCTTTTAATCTATGTCATTTAGTATTGGTATAGGTGGCTTACCTAATGTAGGCAAATCAACATTATTCATCGCTTTAACTAAAAAACAGGTAGCTGCTTCTAATTATCCATTCTGTACTATTGAACCTAACGTTGGAGTAGTGGCTGTACCTGACGAAAGATTAGATAAACTAGCTAAGCTTTATGATTCAAAAAAATACGTACCAACAACTATTGAATTTGTAGATATTGCAGGACTTGTTAAAGGCGCCTCTCAAGGCGAAGGTTTGGGTAATAAATTCCTCTCACATATTAGAGAGGTAGATGCAATAGTCGAAGTAGTTCGGGATTTTAAAAACGATGATATTATCCATGTTCAAGGAATAATTGATCCAGTTGATGATATTAAGACTTTAAACCTAGAACTCATTTTAGCTGATTTAGACACTGTCAATAATAGATTAAGCAAAATCGAAAAACAAAGTAAAGGTACTACTGATAAAAAATTATTAAAAGAAGTGTTTATCTTAAATGGCTTAAAACAAACTTTAGAGAACGAAACCTTTGCTATTAACTATCAAATTAACAAAGAGGATTTACAATATATTAAAACCTTAAACCTTTTAACTTATAAACCAATATTATATGTCTATAATGTTTCAGAGAATGATATAACTAAAACCATACCAGAGGCTAAGACTCCATACTTGACTATTTGTGCTAAACTTGAAGCTGAGCTTGCTTCCATGAATGAAAATGAAGTAAAAGGATATTTAAATGAACTTGGCATATCACAAACTGGACTTGATAAATTAATATTAAAATCATACTCACTTCTTAATTTAATAACTTTTTTTACGGCTGGACCTACTGAAGCTCATGCTTGGACTATCAAAGAAGGCACAACTGCGCCTCAAGCGGCTGGTAAAATACATACCGATTTTGAAGAAGGCTTTATTAGAGCTGAAATAATAAATTGGCAGGATTTAATTGAAGCTGGTGGTGAAGCTCAGGCTAAGGAAAAAGGTAAGGTAAGAACTGAAGGCAAAGATTATATCATGAAAGACGGTGAAACAGTTTACTTTTTATTCAATAAATAACTTATTCACTTTAAATAACTTTAAATATTTTGTATAATTTAAGTACGGAGTTATTCAATAATAACGGGAGGATTGCCTCCCTTTTAATATGGAGGAGTGATTTGAGTAAAACACCAAGTCATATTAATTGTAAACATAGGAGAAGTGCTAAGCATTTCTGGCATTTACTCAAAAACCAAATTCTAAAAAACATTTCACAAGGAGAATTACATGTTTCAAGAACTCGTCTTGGATGTAATACAGGAGCTGAAAAACCTTTAAGGAGGTAATCCTTTCTACAGCCTCTCTAACTGTTAAGCAATAATATTTAAATTAAACGCTTCTGTTTAAATATTAGTTGCTATGAGAAATTTCTAAACCGCCAGCTATTCCGGCGGTTTTTTTGTTTTAGGCACGGACATTTTGCACCTTTTTTAACGCTTCATTTGGCGTTAAT
>CAZSGB010000127.1:0-1581 GCA_964606355.1 uncultured Gammaproteobacteria bacterium
TATTTTCGATAATTTTTTGCCATTAAATCAATTTCTTCAAGTCTTCTTAAAACTCGTGCAGGACTAGCTGGGTTTAATTTAGTTTTAGTATATAGCCAACCAAGAGGATTAATTTCTATACCCAAGCTCCTTCTATTTAAAACGCTTGCGGCAATGATGCTTGTACCTCGTCCAAAAAAAGGATCAAGAATATATTCATGAGGGTCACTATATTTTTCTATTACATCAAAGGCAAATTCCATTGGAAACATTGCATAATAAGGACCAAAACGTAACCATCTTGAGATAGAATTTGAATAACCTTTTAAATATTTATCGTATTGTTTCTCCATAATTAATTTCTATCTCTAATTTCTTTGGCAATTTCTTCAAATATCTTTTTACCTAAATTAAGTGGGATCGACGCTTCGGCATGTGCAGAAATTAAAGGTGTAACCGAGTGAGGATATCTACTCGACACCAACTGATCTAATAGGTTTATTACATCGGCTAATCTTGAAAATTGATCAACCCTTGCAGTTTTAATTTCACTTTGTGTTTCATTATAAAATGCAATATTTGGTACTATCCTATAACCGTTAAGTGTTTTATAAAAGATTTTCCTACCAAAATAAGTGTCTTCACCATAATTTTTCAAACTTGTCGAGAATACAATATTTCTTTTAATATAATTATCGTAAAGTAAAAAGGCTGATTGTCGGGGTATTATATCTTTTTCTCCTTCTTTTGAAGTATCAACTTCTTCAAAATGATTAAAAAATGCTCCGGATTTTTCAATGCCTAATATAATTAAATCTTGCCCGTACTTGTTATTAGCTAATTCATTAAGTCTAGCTAACTCATAAATAATAGATTTTGTTAACCAAGATGAGGTACTAAAAACAGCTAAGGGACCATCAAGGAAAAAAGCAACTCGCCTTAGTGTTGACATCCAATTTTGATTTTCAAATGATCGAAGAATGTGTACAAGCCATAGACGTTCAATGGTTGACATAATTTGACCAAATAGTTCCCCATTGCTTCCAACTGGATTCATCAATTCATGCAATCTCATAGCATCTGTAGAATACAATATACCACCACACGTATTACATTTATACTCTCCGTAACCGTAAGTATATTTTGCATCACATTCATCATGAGGACATCTAGGAGGTTTTTCAGTAGTCCTTTTTTCCAATTTAATTCTTAATAATTCTTCATAAGTTTTAAGCAGTGTCTCAGATCCATTAAATACTGAACTTCCTTTTAATTCTTCATAAAGAGTTTTTCTCATTGATGTTTTCGCAGAATCCTCATTATCTATAATTACATTGCAACCCGGAAAAACAGAGTCAATTGTTTCAGCTTTTTCGGTTTCTCTAAACTTTTTGGGATCAATAAATTCATCTTTGGCATGCTCTCTTACTTTATTTAAGAATAGTAATACAGACGATACAGTAACATATCCTATTTCAGCACCGGGAAATCCATTCTCTATTTTTACTTCATGATGACTACCATCTATTGCAATAACTAGATCAGGTTGAAAATCGCTTGGTAACATTTTTGAAAATTCGGTTAAGCTATTTTTTATTTCAT
>CAZSGB010000128.1:0-1580 GCA_964606355.1 uncultured Gammaproteobacteria bacterium
TATATAATATAAGTATAAAAAGGGATGTGTGGATAACTAATTATTTAATCATAAAAATATGGAAAAATTAACAAAAAGACAGAAAGAAATCTTAGATTATGTAAATCAATATATTAATGATAATTCATATGCACCAAGTTATTTAGAAATTGCTGAAAATTTTGGGATTTCTTCGCCAGCTACTATTCATCAACATGTTAAAGCTTTAGAGAGTAAGGGTTATTTAAAATCATTTAAGAACCAGAAAAGAGCTTTAGAACCAATTATATTATCAAGTTATCGAGATGCCATTGTTATAGATTTACCATTAGTAGGTTTGATTACGGCCGGTGAACCTATTGAAGCCGTTGAAGATAATGAAACCATGGCTATTCCTTCGGACTTTGTTACTGACAGAGAGAATTCATATATCTTAAGGGTTAAAGGGCAATCAATGATTGATGAGGGGATTTGGGATGGTGATTATGTAATAATTGAAAGAAATCATAGCCCTAAAGATGGTGATGTAGTCGTAGCTTTATTGGATAATGCTTATGCTACTTTAAAGAAGTTTTACAGAGAGAAGAATAGAATACGTTTACAGCCAGCTAACAGTACTATGAAACCAATTTATACTAAGGATCCATTAATTCAGGGGATAGTTAGAGCGGTTATAAGGCGATTCGCAACTACTTAAAAATATGTATGACGAGATTAATGAACAAGTAGAAGTGGTAGCTAGTTTTAAAAAGAATGAAATATTTCCAAAATTCTTTAGTTGGCGTCGTAAAATATATAAGGTAGATAAGGTACATTTTGTTCATACTTCAAATAATGGTAATGGTCTTCTCTACCACTTTTCTATTACTGATAATGCAAATTATTTTCAATTAATATTTAACCCTTTAACTTTAACTTGGACTTTATCAACTATCTATAATGATGGCTAAACGAATTATTTTACATCTGGATATGAATTCATATTTTGCTACAGTTGAGCAACAAGCTAATCCGTTTATTCGAGGTAAACCAGTAGGTGTTTGTGCCTATTTAGCACCTAATGGCTGTATTATTGCTTCTTCTATTGAAGCTAAAAAATACGGTATAAAGACTGGTTGCCTAGTAAAACAAGCAAAAGAACTCTACCCCAAGATTATACTTCTTGAAAATGATCCTAATAAATACAGGACAGTAACCAAGAAGTTTTTTAAAATCATGACTTCCTATTCTGAAAGCTTTGAACCTTACAGCATAGATGAAGCCTTCTTAGATTTAACTGGTATAGTTCATAATTACCTTGGAGCTAACAATCTTGCTAAAGAAATACGTTTACGTATTAAGCAAGAAGTTGGCTCTTATCTTAAATGTTCTATTGGTATTTCTTTTACTAAGTTTTTGGCTAAGTTTGTTTCTGACGTAGTCTCTGTTGATGAAATAGGTATCTTAGCTTCAAAAGATGAATTAGATACTTGGTTTAGTAAGTACAAATTAACTGATCTTTGGGGTATAAATATTAGATTAGAAAAACGTTTAAACGTTTTAGGCATTAGAACTATTTTAGACTTAAAGAATTCCCCTATTCAAAATTTAATTCAAGCTCT
>CAZSGB010000129.1:0-1545 GCA_964606355.1 uncultured Gammaproteobacteria bacterium
AATTCCCGTATTATTATCTTTGCCCCGATCACATTATGTATTATACCTTCTACGTTATTAAAAAATACAGAAAATAGTATATTTTCTGTATTTTTTTATATATATCTTTAATCAAATTATTCTTTTGTCTCTTCTTTTTTCTTGACTTCTTTTTTAGGTTTTTCTGCTTTTACTTCTTCAATCTTTTCTTCTCCTTTTTTCTTTGAAATTACTCTTTTAGCCTCACCATAAGCTAAACCTAATCTATGATCTTTAGGATCAATAGAAATGATAGTAAATTCATAATCCTTACCTTCTTCAAACATATCTTTAGGATTATTAACATCTTTACCTAATTCACTTACATGAGCCAAGCCATGAATATCTTTATCCAATTCTATAAAAGCACCAAATGGATTAATCTTTAAAACTTTGCCCTTAACTTTTTGATTAACCTTATATTTTTTAGCTACCTTAACCCATGGATCTTCAACTAATTTCTTCATGGATAATGAAACACGAGAACCTTCAACAGAGATTATTTCTGCCTTTATCTTATCACCTATCTTAACAATAGTATTAGGATCATCAATTCTCTGCCAAGCTAGTTCGCTAATATGGACTAAGCCTTCTAAACCCTTACCAAATTCAATGAAAGCTCCAAAATCAACTACGGCCGTAACTTTACCTTCAACCACATCACCCAGTTTAAAGCCTTCCATAGCTGTTTGTTGTTTTTCTTCCCAAGCTGCACGTTCAGAAACAATTAACTTTTCTTCAGTTTCATTTACATCAATAATCTTTACTTTGTGAGATTGACCAATAAATTTCTTTAAAGCTCCAAGTATTTTACTTCTGTCCCCGCCTTCAACACGTGGATAATGTTCGGTATTAAGTTGAGAAACGGGTAAAAACCCCATTACATTGCCAACCTTAGTCATTAAACCACCTTTGTTAGCATCAATAATTTTAGCTTCTACGATTTCTTCATTTTTCATTAATTTCTCCAAACGTTCCCAAGCTTTTTGATGTCCGGCGTATCTAAAAGAAAGTTCCATTCTACCTTTTTCATTTTCAAGTTCTAAAACGGTAGCTGAAACTTTTTCACCTTGTTTTATTTTAGAGTATTCACCAGATTCATCATAAATCTCTTTACCACGAATAACTCCAGTAGTTAAACCATCAATATCAAGTAATACTTCATTCTTTGCAATACTAATTACAATACCCTCAACTAAATCACCTACTTTAGGTATACTTCTAGCTATACCCTGATTAAGTAAACTCTCCATAGGATGATCTTTCTTTAACTTCTGACCAACCTCTTTTAATTTATCTTTTACGTCGTTAATTACTGTCATGTTAATTAATTAAATTAACCTCAAATTATGAGGCGCTTACTGACTTAAGGGTAAGCTAATTTGTTAATAAGTCTCGGGTATATTAACATAATGCATATTTTATGTCAATTATTAGGCTTGAATTGTAAAGGTTTTTTAGAAATGTCCTACTTGGACGTTTTGGGTTAGTTTGTTAGTATTGTAAATTGTCTTTCGCCAAGGGTGG
>CAZSGB010000130.1:0-1530 GCA_964606355.1 uncultured Gammaproteobacteria bacterium
GTTAACATAGCGCCTGTAGCACTATAACCACCTGCTAAGTATGTAGGTACAGCAGTAATCATTGATTCCCAATTCTCGCCATACATAGCTACAGCAGTAGCGGCTGAATCTATTTTGTGCAAGAGACCATCAACAGCTACGCCATAAACTTCAGGAGTATTGGCAGTCAAAAATTGAGTACCATCTGCTGAAATTTCAACATACTGTAATAGTTTTGCACCAGGTCTTACAGTTACAGAAGCACCTAAAGTGTAAGAAGTCATTTCACTCTGAGCGACAGTAACGACACCGCTAAAGTCCTCATACCATGAAAAGTATTCTCTTTCACTTGGGAAAGGATGCTTGAAACCGCTAGCGTCTAAATAATAGACAGCTGTATAACCTGCAGTTTTAATTAGATCTCCAGCTGAAGCAACATTATCAGCATGTACAGGTGTAATTACCACACCCCACAAACCAATAACTGCAACCATGGAGATCAAGAAAGCTTTCTTGATTAAATTCATATTTATTTCCTTTTTAACCTATTTACTCGACTAATCTCTTAAAAACAATTACTTTATACCTAATATCTTTTAGCGATCTAACATTTTAAATCTCGACCTTTACTAATTAATAATTAGGATAATTGCTCTTAATCTGAGATGAGCGCAAATAAATAAGTTTTTAACATCGATTAGATTATAATTTAAATTACTAATCGATCTTTTTTATTATTTATTATATCTAAACTAGATAATTTCTAAATTAACATAAATACTTAAACGATTATTTCGCTTAAGCTTAACCATGACTGATTTATTCAGTATCTTCTTCTTTTATAATATCAACTGTTGTTTCAGTAACGCCTTTTATAACCTCAATATTTTCTGGAATAATTTCTTCAGTAACACCCTTAACTTCTGAATTATTATTTTCATCAATATTATTTAACTCTCCATCGACTGTTTCGACTACTTCTTCTTTATTATAAATTTTATATAAACCATCATCTATTTTGCTTAACAATAAGTTCATCTTGCCAATACTATCTAATGTTTCAATTGAATCTTTATCTAATTGCTCATTAGCAATAACAATTAAATCTCCAACTTGTTTAGAAGATTCAATTAATCCATCATATACTCCGTCTCTTATTTCAACTAGCGGTACATTAACACAAGTATAAGAACTTCTAGTATACCCACATTTTATATTATCCAAATCTAGTTTTAATTTCCCTAACTTTTCTAAATTAGATTGAAGTCTTGAATCAGCTCTTTCAATCATATCTTTAAGCATAGACTTTAAATCATCTTCTGCTATTGGCATAATATTACTTCCATCAGGACTTTCTAATTTTTCTATTAAAATAACCATAGCACTTTCCTCAGTGCCTACTGAAGTCATAATAGCACTAGATACAACTTCTTTAATATCTAACAACTTTACATCACTATTAACTTGATTCAAAATTGAAACAGTGTCTTTGCTATTTTCAGTTATTTTTTTTGCTAAATCAGTTATTTTTTCAATTTTACCATTATTTTG
>CAZSGB010000131.1:0-1518 GCA_964606355.1 uncultured Gammaproteobacteria bacterium
TGATAATATCTTTAATTATATCAAAGTGTTGCACTTACTTATTGAACTGGGGGTCTTTATTATTTAAATACTCATTAAAAAACCTCATTTTACCCTGCTTTAATCTGTCTTTATCTGAGGTATAGCGAACTATTCCCTTTACAGTATGGTCAACATAAATATCCTCACCAGATAAAAATTGTTTTTTAGCATCACCAAAGTCAATAAATATTGGTTTACCTTCTGAATCGATCATAATATTACCTAAGTGCAAATCCCGATGATGATAACCCAGTTCATGCATCTTCTTTAGTTCTTCTTCACACTTGTCAAAGAAAACATTCAAATCAAAATCATCTGGCAATTCTGTCTGATTCTCATTATTAATAAAATCTTCAAGTGAAGATCCATTTATCTTCTCCATAATTAGTAATTCACGAGTACCCCTAACCAAACCAATTGGTTTAGGGACTCTAATTCCAGCCAGGTATAGCTTGACCATGATATCTTGCTCCTCCTCTAAACTATTTGGACTAATATCATTATTAATATTAAATTTAATACAGGCAGTAGAATTAGCATTACGGTAATAAACCTCAGCTGCCTTACCTTCGCCCAAAGAAACATGTTCATGGGTCATATTCTCAATACAAGCATTTACTACCTCAAGCATCCGTTCTTTAAACTCCATAGATTCTTCTTTCTCAATTATCTCAGTAAACTCTATATCTATTTGTGGTCTTAGTTCTAATCTCATAAATTAGTGTTAGCTATTAACCAACTAATTATACCAAATCTACCACCCTGAGGGTACCCTCAGGGTGATTTTACAAAATAACTATTTTCAGTACTTTTCCACACACACTTCTTGATAAAAATTATCATTATATTAAACTTAGCTTGTCATATCTTCACATTTGAGAACGACAACTGAGTAAGGAACGACTCAAAAAGACCTTGTCAATAACGGGGGCTTTTCCTTATCTATAATAGTATAAAATATTTTAACTTATCTCTACATAACGCTCGGTCTCTTTACGACCGGATTTTATTTTAACATTAATCAGCTTTAACTTCTTATGCAAAACATCTTTGACTTTTTCCGCCCATTCAATCGCTACAACTGTATCTGCTCGACCTAAATAATCATTGAAACCAATACCATAAAGATCTTCTGAAGAATCAATGCGATAACAATCAACATGGACAAAATTGGTCACTACTGGATTATCAGGCTGATAAACCTTCATTAAAACAAAAGTGGGGCTGGTGATGATTTTCTTGTATCCTAAACCCTGGGCCAAACCCTTGGTAAAGATAGTCTTACCAGCGCCAAGATCACCGGTCAAAGCGATCACCTCACCACCACGAAATTTACCTGCCATTTCTTTAGCAATATTCAAGGTTTCAGCCTCATTTTTACTCTTTTCACTTCTTTTCATAAATCCATTATACTCCAGCAAAAAGAAAAAATCAAATAAAAAAGGCTCTATAATAATTAGTGTGGTGGAAAACCTAAAAGCAGTGGTAAGATTAGCC